>NZ_JACFPU010000073.1:0-281 GCF_016101825.1 Gilliamella sp. B14384G12
TCAGGGGGCGCTTTTGGCTGGGTCGATTATTTAACTGCTTTACGCCTGAGTTTAACTGGCCAGAGGGTATTGATAAAGCCTCACGAGCTGAATCACTTGAAGAGCTTGCCAAAATAGAGCAGGAGTATGATTTAGTCGGCAAATCTTTCCCTTACGAACAACCCTAGGAAAAAATAATATTGATATCAAAGTGGATAAATAATGGCAGAATTTAAATTGGGGTATAAACATTATCCTAAAGACTTAGCAAAATTTAAACCAGTAGATAAAGACGATGACTT
>NZ_JACFPU010000074.1:0-275 GCF_016101825.1 Gilliamella sp. B14384G12
GAGCTGCGCATCATGCGTTAGTCGAGTTGAGAAAGCACTAAAGAAGATTGATGGTGTGATTGACGTCAGTGTTAATCTTGCTACAAAAAAAGCAACCGTTAACACTAATGCCAATGTTGAATTAGAAACATTAATGTCGGCAGTAGACAAAGCAGGTTATCATGCAGTTAAAATTAACGATCAACAAAGACAGTTAAGGGATGCATCAAATGAAAACAGTTGAATACAATTTTTTTGTTGAGGATATGAGCTGCGCATCATGCGTTAGTCGAGTT
>NZ_JACFPU010000075.1:0-275 GCF_016101825.1 Gilliamella sp. B14384G12
CAAACAATTGATAATGCGATACCGATACCAGATCCAGCAAAGAACATTGATACAGCTAAAAGAACTCCAGATGCAAATTGCCATCCCCCAGAAGAATAAAATCCTGCTTGAGTTTTATTGTAACCAAACCACATTTCTTTTACTCCTTCAAATACTCCCCAAACTTTTGCCGTGTTTGCCAGTTTTTCGACATGGTTAATTAATACTTTCATTACGGTTTTTTCGGATAGTGCCACAGCTTTATTAGTAACGCTTATCATTATTTTACTTTTAAA
>NZ_JACFPU010000076.1:0-274 GCF_016101825.1 Gilliamella sp. B14384G12
GCTTTTGGCTGGGTCGATTATTTAACTGCTTTGCGCCTGAATTTAACTGGCCAGAGGGTATTGATAAAGCCTCACGGGCAGAATCACTTGAAGAGCTTGCCAAAATAGAGCAGGAGTATGATTTAGTCGGCAAATCTTATCCTTACGAACAACCCTAGGAAAAAATGATATTGATATCAAAGTGAATAGATAATGGCAGAATTTAAATTGGGGTATAAACATTATCCTAAAGACTTAGCAAAATTTAAACCAGTAGATAAAGACGATGACTTAA
>NZ_JACFPU010000077.1:0-273 GCF_016101825.1 Gilliamella sp. B14384G12
ATGTGCTCTTGTCCGCGCTTATCATCCATCCGCAGTTTGTTGTTAGCAGGAGTACGAATTACATTTCGGTGTTTGTTTATGGTGGTCACATGGTCAGGGTGGCCACTGTCATGCATCGCATGTGCGATATAAGGTCGGTCCGGATTACCGTTAGTAAACGCTACCGCAACTTCTGTGCCGTCAATCAATGGAAAGTGAAAACCATAGGTACTGCCCGCATACGGTTTAGCCAGTCTTAACCATAAACTCTCTTCACCGTTTCGCCACTCTTTT
>NZ_JACFPU010000078.1:0-270 GCF_016101825.1 Gilliamella sp. B14384G12
TGACTGATAATTGACTGAACTGGGTAATCACACCATAAAGAGTGCGTGAGCTACCTTGAGATAATAGTGAATTTAACGGATTAAGCGGATTAAACTGGGTTAAAGAGTTAAGTGAATCAAGTGGATTAGATTGTTTAAGCTTATCTAACTGTTTTAATGGCTCAGACTGTTTTAATGCATTTAATGGATTAGCCGAAGTTAAGGAATTAAGTGCATTAACTCCTTGAGTTGCAAAGTCGCTTAAACGGCTAGAATTAGCAGGATTAAAAC
>NZ_JACFPU010000008.1:0-137463 GCF_016101825.1 Gilliamella sp. B14384G12
TGATGCTCAATAACTGTCTCTGACATAATTCAAATGAATCTTCAGTGTCACTTATCAAGACTTAATTTTTTAGTCCGTAGACTTTTAATCTTTCGTCTCGCAAGTGCCCACACAGATTGTCTGTTTCTTCTTTTTAAAGAGCTGACAGCTTTTTCATTTAACTAAATGTTTTGTTATTTAGTTTGCTGTCTCAAGGGATGCGTATACTACGCTACACCTTTTTATTCGTCAAGATCTTTTTTCAAAATTTTTGACCTTGCTCACTCACACCTTTTTCGTCTGCTTATCGCTGACGCCGTGTCAGTGGATGCGCATTATAGGCACTTTAAATTTTACTGCAAGTGTTTATTGCTATTTTTTTTCTGTTTGCATTTTTTTTGGCCTAATTCTTTTATAGAAAACCTTTCAAACTAGTAATAAAAATGAAAATTAAACAATAAAAAACATGATTTTACACACACAAACCAAGTAAAATTTAGCTGTGCACGCATTTTTCTAATTTTCAAGATAAATAATAGAACGAAAAGATTAGATGACTACTAGGCTTTTGTAGTTTTTAGTAGAAAAGCATTTAATCGACTAAAATTGTATAAGAACGTTATTTTTTAATGCTCTGGTTATTAAACTGACCATGTTTTACATTATTCAATGCTTAAAGTTTTTCTTATCAAGATTTATATAATGATACTAAATTGGTTAATAGGATAGTTTTATTACAATCAGTAAAAAAATTATTTTTGGAAAGATTAAGTGCCACCCATGTGATAATTAATGGGTGGTAGTTTTTTCTGCTAATCTGAAAATAATATTCAATATATAATAAGCTTCAGATATTTTCTTATCTAATGGACTCGGACATTTATTTTAAAACGGTTAACGTTGGAAGTTTATTAAACCTGTTTTAACGCATTCCCCCAATAAGATATTTTGCTTTGTCTTTGAAAACTAATTTTATTATGTTAGCAATGATGACACTTATCACTAAAGTTGAAACTAAAAAGCTAATTGCCCCTAATGATGCTAATTCACCATTACTTGTCTTAATAATATCACCCATTGGTGACATATAAAGCTGACGCTCAAGTTCTATAACTATAATTTCATGAATAAAATAGATAGGAAAACTTACGTTTGCCATATAGGAAAAGAATTTATAAATCTTTCCTTCATTAACTTTATGATTTAATCCATCTAAAAAATAAAGGGCGAGTATAAATAAAATAATTTTTTGCAAAGTATCAAAATAAAGATTTTGAATACCAAAATAATCCATATAACGATAGGCAAATGGAATAAAAAAACATAAACCGAAAAGAAGGATAATTAATAACAAGTTATCTTTCACAGACTTCATAATAGTTTCATAATTTTGTTTAAGCATCATACCAATTAAATAAACTGGACCATAATGTAACAAGTTTAGAAGTGGCTTTGTAAAATCAGGTTTGGTAAACATTACCACCCAAAACATAGCTATTAGACCTGCCACAATTAAATTCTTTTTCGACCAATAAAAAAGAAGTGGTCCCATTAGGTATACAATAATTATCATTGGCATAAACCACAAAGGTAAAAGCTGCGTGCCAGTTAACATCATTTTAATTATTGAGCTGATAATGCTAGGTTCAGTTGAGGAGTACCATGGTAATCCCGATAGATATTGATAGTGATAAAAGAAAAAACAAAAAATAGACACTGAAATATAAGGGCATACTACTGTTTTAAATTTTGATAAATAGTATGTTTTAGTATCATATTTGTACGTCAAATGTTGAAACAAAAATCCAGCAATTAACACAAAAAAAGTTGTGAAATTAAATGCAAACAAATTTAAAAAAGAGAATAAATAACTATTCGCAATTAGACTAGAGTTTTTAAACACACCTAAACAGTGGCTAAAAACAATCATAATAATTGCAACACCGCGCAATATGTGAATAGAATAAATTTTTTGAGGTTTGGCAGATTCCATCTTAAAATCAAAATACTATGCTAAGATATATATAGTTATACATTACCACATATTCAAATAACTGGAACTAACATTTAAAAAAATAATATTTAAAATAAAACTTGACAATTTGTTAATTAAAATCTGTAAATTATTTAAATTAGTAGATTTAATTTTATTTGTTCAATTTTTTAATAGCAAAAGAGCAAATAGGAATAATTTTACGGTTTTCTTGTTGTAACTTTTTTACAACAAGATCTAATAATTTCTCAGCAATACCTTGACCTCGATAATCGGGATCTATGTAAGTGTGATTGATAGTAGCTTGATTCTCTCCTATTCGAGTAAAAGTCATCTCGGCTATCTGTTTATTATTTGTATCACAGACATAAAAGCGTTCGTTATCTTCTAAATAACTCAATGACATAATGTTTTCCTGCTATTTAAACTATTATTTGGAATTTGAAATTTAATAAACTGAATAAAAAAATACATATCAATAAGTGAATATAAAATTATTATCAAAAAGATAAATTAAGTTTATTGATAGTATGTAAATTAGCTGAACATTAAGAAAAAATTTAATAAATGAATGATTGAAAATGCGTTCTATCAATCATTCAATTCTTAAAAATGTTTTATAATTATTTATAGTTATGTAGATTATTTAATCGACATAATATTAATAACTAAAATAAACGTTTTGCAGTATTATAAAGATCTACATCAAATGGACGCTTCATATTATTAATAGCGTCGATTATATCATGATGTACCAATTTACCATTTTGAACGCCTACACATCTTCCTGCATGACCTTGTTGTAATAATTCAACAGCATAAGCACCCATGCGTGAACCTAAAATACGATCGTAAGGAACAGGAGAACCACCTCGTTGAACATGACCTAATACTGTTGCACGAGTCTCATGGTGAACAGCTGCTTCAATGTCTGCTGCAAGCTGGTTAACATCACACATATGCTCTGTAACGGTTACAATTGCATGTTTTTTACCTTTTGCAAAACCTAATTTAATTTCTTCGATTAAATCTTCTTTCGTATAGGACATTTCTGGAATAATCATGAATTCACAACCACCAGCAACTGCAGCATTTAATGTTAAATCACCACAATCTCGCCCCATAATTTCAATCACAGATATTCTATGGTGTGAAGAACAGGTATCACGTAATCTATCAATAGCTTCAACAGCAGTACTTAGTGCGGTGAAATAACCAATCGTATAATCGGTTCCGCGAATATCATTATCAATGGTACCTGGTAAACCAATACATGGGAAACCTTCTTCTGTTAAACGCATAGCCCCCATATAAGAACCATCACCACCAATCACGACTAAAGCATCAATTTGATGTTTTTTCAAATTTTCAATAGCTTTTTGTCTTACTGCTTTATCTTTAAATTCTGGGAATCTAGCAGAACCGAGAAATGTACCACCACGAGTAATGATATCTGACACGCTAGAACGTTCTAACTTAGTAATTCGATCTTCACAAAGACCTAAGTAACCATCATAAATACCAAAAACTTCTAACCCTTCCGTTAAAGCAGTTCTAACTACTCCTCGTATGGCTGCATTCATCCCTGGTGCATCACCACCACTAGTTAAAATACCTATTTTTTTTATCATAGAAAATAACTCCTAATAATTAACTTTTGATTATTATAGAGTCTTAACAGATTTCTAACAATAGATGATAAAAGGTATTTTGGTGTTTTTTTCTACCGTGTCGTTTCAATTGGTACAACAGAAATTGGATCTTGATGAATAATTACTGTTGCAGGAGAAAAGATCTCAGCAATATGCTTTTCTATTGAATCAGCTATAGCATGTGCTTTAACTAAAGGCATATTATCATCAAGTTCTATATGTAATTGAATAAATTTTATGGGGCCAGCTTGCCTAGTTTTTAAATCATGAAAACCATGAACATTCGGATATGATTCAACAATATTAGCAATTTTCTCGTTATCACTTTCTGGTAATGCTCTATCAAGTAAATCCTGTATCGCATTGTAAGAAATCTTATAAGCATTATAACAAATATATAAAGCAATCAAGAATGCAAATGCAGCATCTGCAAAAGAAATTCCATACCAGCTTAAAAAGAGAGCAATGATAACTGCAATATTCATTAACATATCAGAAGAATAATGTAGCATATCAGCTTGAATGGCCTTACTTTGAGTAAGTTTTACAACATGTCTTTGGTATAAAACAAGTATAGAAGTAATTACCGTAGATATGGCAGAAACAGTAATTCCCAACAATGGTGCTTGTAGTTCACTAGGATGAACAATAGACTTAATACTTGAAAGTAATAAAATTGTCGCCGAACCTATAATAAATGTACTTTGCGCTAGCGCTGCAAGTGATTCAGCTTTACCATGACCAAAGGTATGATCATCGTCAGCTGGTTTTAAAGCATAACGTACCAAAAAGAAATTAAGACCAGAAGCAAGTAAATCAATACTTGAGTCTAACAATGATGCAAATAAACTTATTGAACCTGTTATCCAACAGGTAATAAATTTTATAAAAATTAGAAATATAGATATTAAAACAGCAATTAATGTTGCTTTTTTAACTAATTTTTCGTACAAATGTGAGTTTGACATTTGGTACCTTTTTATTGATAGGATTCAACTCCCACTGGAAGGACTAATTGCTGAGCAACCTCAGCTGCCTTTTTTTGCCCGACCAAAACATCAATAATTTTTAAAGCAAAATCAATTGATGTCGCAGGACCTTGACTAGTAATAACTTTATTTTGCTCATCAAAATATACTCTATCCGTTTTCCAAAGTTTAAATGCACTTTTAGTAGATGGGTAACCTGTCATATATGCATTTGGAAATAAATTGTGATGTTGCAAAACTATTGCAGGAGAAGCACAAATTGCCGCTATAACACCACCAGCCTGATGAGTTTTTTTCAATATTTCGATTAATAACGAACAATCTCGAAAATTTTCTGCGCCTTTCACACCACCAGGTAAAATAACCACATCAAAATTTTCATTTTGAATTTCTGAAATAGTTTTTTGGGCTAAAATTGTTACTCCACGAGAACATTTAACTTCACAACAATTTGAAATACTAGCAGTTATGACCTTAATGTCAGCTCTGGTGAGTAAATCAATTGTTGTTACTGCTTCTGTTTCTTCACAACCTTCAGATAAAAAGACTAGTGCTTGTTTCATCATTATTGTACTCCTTTCTACCAATAAATAACTTATTTAAGTTTTAATTATGATGAATTTTATTTCACCCTTTCAATATTGGCTCCTAAACTTCTTAGTTTCTCTTCAATATTGTCATAACCTCTATCAATGTGGTAAATACGATCAACAATTGTAGAACCTTCTGCAATACAACCAGCCAACACTAAACTTGCTGACGCTCGCAAATCTGTCGCCATTACTTGTGTACCACTGAGTTTTTCAACACCATGAGTAATTAATGTATTACCTTCAATTTCTGCTCTAGCACCCATACGGATTAATTCTGGCACATGCATAAATCGATTTTCAAAAATCGTTTCTTTAATAATTCCAGTACCTTCAGCAACCATATTTAATAATGAAAATTGTGCTTGCATATCTGTAGGAAAACCGGGATGCGGGGCAGTATGAATATTTACAGCTTTTGCTCGTTTATTTTGCATATCTAAACAAATCCAATCGTCACCGACTTCAATATGTGCACCCGCTTCTTTTAATTTTGATATGACAGCATCAAGCAGGTTTGGATCAGTTTTACGACAAGTAATTTTTCCTTTTGAAATAGCAGCAGCTACTAAAAAAGTCCCTGTTTCAATTCGATCTGAAACAATTTCATGCGTACCACCACCTAAACTTTCAACGCCTTCAATTTCAATGCGCATTGTTCCTGCACCGGTAATTTTAGCACCAAGCATATTTAAGAATTTAGCTGTATCAACAATTTCTGGCTCACATGCTGCATTCTCAATTACCGTTTTACCTTCGGCTAAAGTTGCAGCAGACATAATCGTCACTGTAGCGCCAACACTCACTTTATCCATAACAATATGAGCGCCTTTTAATCGACCATCTACAGTAGCTTTAACATATCCTTCATCCAAAACAATTGTTGCACCTAATTGTTGAAGCCCAGTAATATGAAGATCAACAGGTCTTGCACCAATCGCACAACCGCCAGGTAATGAAACCTGACCTTGACCAAAACGGGCAACCAACGGTCCCAACGCCCAAATGGAAGCACGCATAGTTTTTACCAGTTCATAAGGTGCGCAATAATTATTAAGATGAGCCGCATTAAGGTGGACAGAATCATTGCGTTGACATTTCACACCTAACTGACTTAATAGCTCTAGTGTAGTATCAATATCTTTTAATTTAGGTACATTTTTTAGCTCTACAGGCTTTTCAGCTAAAATAGCCGCAAATAATATAGGCAAAGCCGCGTTTTTAGCACCTGAAATAATAACTTCACCGTTTAAAGAAGTTGGACCTTTAAGGAGAAACTTTTCCATTATAAAACTCTAATAAATAATAAATTGGTTAATATTATAAAAGTTATTTAATAATATATAAATCAATTTAGTAAAATATATTTAATTCATTAAAAGAGTTTAGGAAAAATTTTATCGATTATTATTCAATAATATTGTCGTTTTTTATGTAATGTTATAAATTACTTAAAATCAAGGATTGACTCAATTTAGATAGCACCTTATATTGAAAATGTGTTAATTATTAATACAGTCGCTTACGAGAAAAAATTAGAACTTCTAATATTCTTATTCAAAATAATTAAGAGATATAACATGTTCGATTCACTTGCCAAAGCAGGAAAATATCTCGGCCAAGCTGCTAAGCTTATGGTCGGAATCCCTGATTATGATAATTATGTTCAACACATGAAACTAACCCATCCTGAACAAACGCCTATGACTTATGAGGAATTTTTTAAAGAAAGACAAGATACACGTTATGGTGGTAAAGGTGGATTTAAATGTTGCTAAAATTTAGAGATAACAAATGACAAACCCAATTATTTTACAACCGCTACCTGTTACTTTATTAACAGGATTTCTCGGTTCAGGTAAAACGACATTAATCAATTATTTATTAGAAAATAATCGTAACGAAAAAATAATCATTATTGAAAATGAATTTGGTCAAATAAATCTTGATAGCGATTTATTAAATACCCATTGCGATATTCAAATTGTTGAGATGACCAATGGTTGCATCTGCTGCACCGTACAAGGTGAGCTTACTGATGCACTTCATAAATTACATGCCCAGCGCATAGCTGGTGAATTAACATTTGATCGTCTTATTATTGAAACAACAGGACTTGCCGATCCGGCCCCAATTATTCAAACATTTTTTATTGACGACTTGATTCGTGAAACGATTAAACTTGATGCTATTATTACCTTAGTTGATGCTCAACATATTTTGCAACACTTAAATGAACATCGAGTAGCGCTTTCACAGATTGGATTTGCTGATCGAATTATCGTTACTAAAACCGACTGTGTAAATGAACAGCAAAAAAATGAGATTATTAGTAGAATTAATAAAATTAATAATAAAGCTGCAATCATTGTTGCGATAAATGGACAAATACCAAAATCACAATGGATTGATATTCATTCATTCGATTTAAATGATGATTTAATCATTAATAAAGGTTTTTTTGTTGTCAATCCATTAAAAAAAATTGAAACTAACTTTAAAATTCTTCCATTACAAAATCAAACTCAATCATGGACAGATAATATTTGCTCCTATCTTTTTGAAGCTGGTGAACTTGATTTGAAAAAGATAGGTTCATTTATGGAAAACTTGGTTGAGCAATATGGTAATGACATGTTACGGTATAAAGGTGTATTAGCGATTAAAGATAACCCGCAACGTTTGATTGTTCAAGGAGTACATAAAGTTGTTGGTTTCGATTATGGTTCTTCATGGCAAGATCCTTCTGAAAAAATATCTCGATTAGTCGTCATTAGTCGTATTTTGCCATTTGATGATTTGAATCAAGAATTTTTAAAAACTATTGCTAGCTAAAAATTAGAAGATGTTTAACACAATAAAAAATAATTTCTTTTATTGGTGATTTGACCATCTTTTTTATACTCAAACGTATAGTTAACCTGAAAGATCTTTACAAAAACCAAAATTAGCAAGAGTATAACCATAATAGTCATTTTTTATTTTATATATGATAATATGACAAGCTTTTTTAAATTTATTGAGTAAGTAATATAATAATATGGATTACGATATTGCAATCATTGGTCTTGGCCCTGCAGGTAGTACGTTAGCGCGTTTACTTAACCCATCTTTTAAGATTATTGCTTTAGATAAAAAATATCAAACTGGTGATAAAGGTTTTCATAAACCTTGTGGAGGATTATTGGCAAACGATGCTCAAAAATCTTTCATTAGACAAAAATTAAATATTCCAACTGATATTTTAACCAATCCACAAATTTTCAGTGTCAAAACTATAGATTTACAAACTAAACTAGTCCGTAACTATCAACGTAGCTATATTAGTTTTGATAGACATAAGTTTGATCTATGGTTAAAGTCACTTATTCCCTCCACAGTTACAGTTTTACATAACACTCTGTGTAAAGAAGTAAGAAGAATCATTGATGGTTATCAAATTACTTTTGTCGATGAAAATCAAATAGAACAGAATGTTACCGCTCGATACGTAATCGGCGCTGATGGTGCAAATTCAGTTGTTAGACGAATGCGCTATCCCAATCATTCCATCAGACAATATGTAGCAATTCAACAATGGTTTACTGAAAAACATTCAAATCCTTTTTATTCTTGTATTTTTGATAACCAATTAACCAATTGCTATGCTTGGAGTATGTCTAAAGATGGCTATTTTATACTTGGTGGAGCATTTCCTAAAAAAAATGCCAATAAACATTTTGAGCAATTAAAACAAAAATTAACACAACAAGGTTTTATCTTTGGTGAGCCGGTGAAAGCTGAAAAATGTTTAGTTATCTATCCTAATCGTTTCCGTGACTTTTATACTGGCAATGAAAATATATTTTTAATAGGTGAAGCGGCAGGATTTATTAGTGCAAGTTCTTTAGAGGGAATCAGTTATGCACTTGACAGCGCTGAAATTTTAAGCAAAATATTAAATAGTGGTCAACCGAAACCAAATAAGCGATATTATCAAAAAACAATACCGTTACGCCTTAAACTATATAGCAAGATTATTAAAGCCAAAATATTAACTACTCCAATTTGGCGAAAACTTATTATGAAAAGTAAGATTCAACATATAAAAACGAATTAATTAGTATAGAATTTATACCAATTAAATAACCTAATAATAATAAATATATAAAAAATAAGGAATAGTTGCCATGTTTGATGTTAATGATTTAATCCGTTTTAATCACGAATGGTCAGAAAAAATAGAGCAAGAAGATCCCGAATTTTTTAAACAACTTGCCATTGCACAAAATCCAAAATTTTTATGGATTGGTTGTTCAGATAGCCGAGTTCCTGCTGAAAAATTAATTAAGCTAAAACCCGGCGAATTGTTTGTTCATCGAAATGTCGGTAATTTGGTTATTCATACAGATCTTAATTGTCTATCTGTTGTGCAATATGCCGTTGATGTGCTAAAAATAGAAGATATTATAGTATGTGGACATTTAGGATGTGGTGGAATACGAGCTGCAGTTGAAAACCCTGACATAGGATTAATTAATAACTGGTTGCTGCATATTCGTGATTTATGGTTTCGTAATAGTTCTCTTATTGGTGAGTTTCCACCAGATATCAGATTAGATATTTTGTGTGAACTTAATGTTATTGAACAAGTTTATAATTTAGGCCATTCAACAATTATTCAATCAGCATGGCAACGCGGTCAAAGAGCAAATTTACACGGCTGGGTTTATGGTATTGATAATGGCAAAATTACAGATTTACATATCACATCATCTAGTAGTGAAAATCTCGAAATTAATTATCGAGAAGCAATTTCTTATCTTTTAAATTTACATAAATCACAACAATAATTCTAAAGCTTTACTTAAAACGATAAATGATTTGATTGCTGCTTCCTCGCCATAATAGTCGAGGATCAGCTAGTTCTTGAACAAATTTACCATCAATTAGCACATCAATATAAGATACAACTTCTTGCTGATCGGCACTTAATTCATCAAGTTTATACCCTGTCCATAACCAAATATCTTTGTTATCACATTCAGATTTAACACGTTTAACAAGTTTTAATATTGCAGGAACATTTTTTGGATGTAAAGGATCACCGCCAGAAAGCGATAATCCTTGACGTTTTATTTCTGTGTCTTGTAAATCTTTAATGATTTGATCTTCAAGTGATTGTGTAAACGGCGAACCTGAATTAACTCCCCATGTACTTTTGTTATAACAACCCGGACATTGATGTTCACAGCCAGCAACAAAAAGTACACAACGGGTTCCTTCGCCATTTACAACATCAACAGGATAATAGCGATGATAATTCATATTTTTTAAAACAATGATTAACCAATTTGACCATTATTTAAATGTTTAACTCGACGTTTGACTTCTTCTTGTTTTCCAGCATTAAATGGACGGGCATCAGGACTACCTAAGTAACCACAAACACGACGAGTTACTGAGACTTTAGATGAATCATGATTACCACAACTTGGGCAAACAAAGCCTTTACTGGTGCAAGAAAATTCACCCGTATAACCACATTCATAACACTCATCAATAGGTGTATTAGTACCATAGTAAGGTACTCGGCTATAGCTATAGTCCCAAACATCTTCTAATGCTTTAATATTATTTATCATATTAGGATATTCTCCATAACAGATAAATCCGCCATTTGCTACTGGTGGATAAGCTTTCTCAAACTCAATTTTTTCGTATGGATTAACTTTTTTCTCAACATCAAGATGAAAACTGTTTGTATAATAACCTTTATCAGTGACACCAGAAATGATGCCAAACTCAGCAGTATCAAGTCTACAGAAACGATCACACAAATTTTCGCTTGGCGTACTGTACAAGCTAAAACCATAACCAGTCTCATCTTTCCATTGTTCTACTGCTTTACGTAAATGTTCAACAATGGCAATACCTTTTTGACGTAAAGTTTCATTATCAAATGGATGAGTTTGATTACCATAAAGTGCATTTAGAGTTTCATGAATACCGATATAGCCTAATGAAATAGAAGCACGACCATTTTTGAATATTTCAGACACGCTATCATCTTCTTTTAGTCGCACACCACAAGCGCCTTCCATATATAAAATAGGTGCAACACGGGCTTTAACCCCTTCTAAACGAGCAATACGTGTCATTAAGGCCTTTTTGCATAGAGCTAAACGGTTATCTAAAATTTTCCAAAACTGCGATTCATCGCCATGCGCTTCAATTGCAATACGTGGAAGATTTAAACTAATTACGCCTAAATTATTACGACCGTCATGAATTTTATGACCATCTTCTTCATAAACACCTAAAAAGCTTCGACATCCCATTGGCGTTTTGAATGAACCAGTAACTTCAACGACTTTATCGTAATTTAATATATCTGGGTACATACGTTTGCTTGCACACTCTAATGCAAGTTGCTTAATATCATAATTTACATCGTTTGGTTTATGATTAATTCCATCTTTAATTGCAAAAACTAATTTTGGAAAAACAGCGGTTTTATGATTTTTACCTAAACCTTTTATACGAACTTTAAGAATTGACTCTTGAATTAAGCGTGACTCCCAGCTTGTCCCTAGACCAAAGCCAAAAGTAACAAATGGAGTTTGACCATTAGCAGTATGTAAAGTATTAACCTCATATTCTAAAGATTGAAAAGCATCATAACACTCTTTTTGAGTACGACTTTCAGCATAAGCTTCTGGATTTGAAATATTCCATTCTTCTGCTACTTGTTTATGTTTTTGATAACTGATAGTGACAAATTTAGCTAAAATTTCATCAATACGATTTATAGTTGTTCCACCATAAATATGACTAGCAACTTGAGCAATAATTTGCGCTGTTACTGCCGTAGCCGTTGCAATTGATTTTGGCGGTTCAATTTCAGCATTACCCATTTTGAAGCCATTTGTTAACATACCATCTAAATCGATTAGCATACAGTTAAACATCGGGAAAAATGGTGCATAATCGAGATCATGATAATGAATTTCACCACAATCATGGGCTCGTGAAATTTCTTTAGGTAATAGATATTGTTTAGCGTAATGCTTTGCCACAATCCCCGCAAGCAAGTCTCGTTGCGTAGGAATAACTTTACTATCTTTATTAGCATTTTCATTTAAGATTGCAACATTACTTTGTTCAATTAAACCACGAATATCCTGAGTTAATCGACTGCGTTGTTCACGTTCTCGATCGCGATCATGTCTATACTCAATATAGGTTCTTGCTAACTTTTTATAAGGGCCTGACATCAGCTGATTTTCAACTGCGTTTTGAATTTCGTTAATATCGACACTCTCACGCTCAGCCATTTGCTTAGTAATCTCTTGGGCAACAGCAGCACAATAATCTGGATCATTAACATTAGCAGCAACTGCTGCCTTAACGATAGCATCTCTGATTCGACCTTCATTAAATGAGGTCTGGCAACCATCACGTTTAATTACTACAGGCATATATACTCCTCAACATTCATTAATAAATAGTAGTTAGCATAGGATTTATATCAATATTAATACTCATGTTAATTGTAATGATTAAAACAATTGATTTTTTTATTAGAATATTAGACGTTATTTGATATAGACCGGAATTTTCACATTGCTTAGATGATACTACATATAGTAAATATAATTGAATTATACACCATATATTGTGTTTTTCCAGATTTTTTAGTAAATAAAATTACTTGACAAAGCAAAGATCAAGCACCACAAGTCTTTTTATAGGTAGCTTAAAAAATTTGAATGAGTTTATTGGATGATAAGAAAACAATTCTTATAAGAGTGTAAGGTAATCTTACACTCTTTTAAAAAAATTATTGCTTACATTAAAAATAATTATGACTCAATGTTTAACCAATCAGTATGGAAAACACCCTCTTTATCGATACGTTGATAAGTATGAGCACCAAAATAATCTCGCTGTGCTTGAATTAAATTAGCTGGTAATACAGCAGAACGATAACTATCATAATAAGCTATAGCTGCCGAAAGCGTTGGCACCGCAATACCTTGTTGGATAGCTAACGAGACTACATCACGCAATGACTGTTGATAAACTTCGACAGTTTGATTGAAATAAGGTGCTAATAACAAATTATCAATCTCATTATTATCTGCATAGGCATCTGTAATTTTTTGCAAGAATTGTGCACGAATAATACATCCAGCCCTAAAGATTTTGGCTATTTCTCCATAATTTAAATCCCATTGATATTTATGAGAAGCAGCTTTTAACTGTGCAAACCCTTGTGCATAGGAGATAATTTTACCCATATACAGTGCTTTACGCACTTTTTCTATCAACTCTTTCTTGTCACCAGCATAAGGATTCTGTTTAGGACCTTTTAATACTTTCGATGCAGCCACACGTTGATCTTTAATTGCAGAAAGATAACGAGCAAATACCGATTCAGTTATCAATGATAAAGGTTCTCCAAGATCTAAAGCACTTTGACTTGTCCATTTACCCGTACCTTTATTACCTGCAGCATCTAAAATCACATCAACAAGATAATTGCCTTCTTCATCTTTAAATTTAAAAATATCAGCCGTAATCTCAATTAAATAGCTATTTAATTCACCCTTATTCCAATCAGAAAAAACATTAGCTAATTCATCATTGGTTAGGCCTACAACATGTTTTAAAACTGAATAACTTTCAGCTATAAGCTGCATATCACCGTATTCAATCCCATTATGCGCCATTTTGACATAATGACCCGCACCATTTGGACCAATATAAGCAACACATGGTTCACCATTAGCTTTAGCGGCTATTTTTTCTAAAATAGGTGCAACTAATGCATATGCTTCTTTTTGACCTCCAGGCATAATTGAAGGACCTTTTAATGCACCTTCTTCACCACCAGAAACACCGGCCCCAATAAAGTTAAAACCTTCTTCGGAAAGCATTTTATTTCGGCGAATGGTATCTTCAAAATACGCATTTCCGCCATCAATAATAATATCACCTTTATCTAATAGTGGACGTAACTCATTAATAACGGCATCTGTTCCTTTACCGGCTTGAACCATAATAAGGATACGGCGAGGTTTTTCTAATGAATTTACAAAATCTTCAATAGTGAAGTAAGGAACCAATTGCTTATCAGAATGCTCCGCCATTACTTGTTCTGTTTTATCTTTAGAACGATTATAGATAGCAACAGAAAATCCACGACTTTCAATATTGAGAGCAAGATTGCGCCCCATAACTGCCATTCCAATAACACCGATTTGTTGTTTAGACATGATTTGGCTCCTATATTAAATCTATATATAACCTTAAACACTAAGGCTTTTTAACAATACCTAAAACTTATTTAAGTTTTTTAAATTACGTTATATTTTTCCACAAAAAAACCGTATCAGATATAATACGGCTTTTTTAGCAACTTTAATGATATTTAGTATTCATTACGCAAATCATGAACGCTTCATCATTTCAAAAAACTCATCATTCGTTTTAGTCATGGCAAGTTTATCAATTAAAAATTCCATCGCGTCGATTTCACCCATTGGGTTAAGAATTTTGCGCAAAATCCACATTTTCTGTAATTCATCTGGTGAAGTCATTAAATCTTCTTTACGTGTGCCAGAACGATTAAAGTCAATTGCAGGGAATACACGTCGCTCTGCAATTTTACGAGATAAATGTACCTCCATATTACCAGTACCTTTAAACTCTTCGTAAATAACTTCATCCATTTTTGAACCAGTATCAATCAGTGCAGTTGCAATAATAGTTAAACTACCACCTTCTTCTACATTACGCGCAGCACCAAAAAAACGTTTTGGACGATGTAATGCATTTGCATCTACACCACCAGTTAATACTTTACCTGATGATGGAACAACCGTATTATAGGCTCGAGCTAAGCGGGTAATCGAATCGAGCAAAATAATAACATCTTTTTTATGTTCTACTAAACGTTTAGCCCGTTCAATAACCATTTCAGCAACCTGAACATGCCTTGCAGCAGGCTCATCAAAAGTTGATGCAACTACTTCACCTTTTACTAAACGTTGCATTTCAGTGACTTCTTCTGGACGTTCATCAATCATCAATACCACAAGTTCACACTCAGGGTGGTTTACAGCCAAACTTTGTGCAATATTTTGTAGAAGCATGGTTTTACCAGCTTTCGGAGGTGCGACAATCAAACCACGTTGACCTTTACCAATCGGTGAAGCTAAATCAAGTACTCTAGCAGTAATATCTTCAGTAGAACCATTACCGCGTTCCATACGTAATCGAGAGTTTGGATGAAGTGGGGTTAAGTTTTCAAAGAGGATTTTATTGCGAGCATCTTCAGGTTTATCATGATTAACTTCGTTAACTTTAAGTAAAGCAAAATAACGTTCGCCTTCTTTTGGTGGTCTGATTTTACCAGCAATTGTATCACCTGTTCTTAAATTAAATCGCCTAATTTGGCTTGGTGATACATAAATATCGTCAGGTCCAGCTAAATATGAACTATCGGCAGAACGTAAGAAACCAAACCCATCTTGCAAAATTTCAAGTACGCCATCGCCAAAAATATCTTCACCGCTTTTAGCATGCTGCTTTAAAATTGCAAAAATAATGTCTTGTTTTCTAAGACGAGCAAGATTTTCAAGACCCATTGTTTTTTCGCCAAGCGTTACAAGCTCGGAGACAGAAGTGTTTTTTAATTCAGTTAAATTCATAATTTTAAAAATTCTTGAGGATAAAATTGATATGTTTGCAATTACCGCTATTTATTTTTTGTATATTTTTTAATTTACTTATAAAAACCTCTTTCTGGCAATAAACAAACGCAATCAATTATTAATTTCTTATGATAATATGCGTTTAGATATAAACTGTTTACCCACTTAATCAATAAAAACAATGGATTGCAGAAAGGAGTTCTTGTAAGAGGTTAGCAATGTACACTAAAAAAGGTACTATGTCTATACTTAATTATACTTTATGTACAGAGATGTATTTATTTAAAATAAAAAATAAGAGTAATTTTCATTACTCTTATTATTTGTAATAACTATTTAACACAATTAAAGTTGCTCATCAATAAAGCTTTTAAGCTGTGCTTTAGATAAGGCTCCAACTTGTGTTGCAACAACTTTACCATGTTTGAAAATCAATAATGTAGGGATTCCACGTATATTAAATTTAGGGGCTATTTTAGGATTTTCCTCAATATTTACTTTAGCAAAGATCACTTTATTACCATATTCTTGTGCAACCTCTTCTAAAATTGGTGCTATCATTTTACAAGGTCCACACCATTCGGCCCAGAAATCAACCAATACTGGTTTTTCAGCATCATTGATTTGTTTGTCAAATGTCGCTTCAGAAAGTGAAACAATATTATTACTCATTTGTTTATCCCCCAATAAATATTTATATTTATAATATTAATAAATTTTCTGTTTTTCCACTAGTAATTAGTATAATAGGACATAATTATTAGTGATGTCTGTATGACTAATATGCTATAATTCTTAAACTTTGATAATTACATTTGAAACCACAATGATTCCATCTTATCTTACCAAAACAACTTTTAGTCAATTTCCATTGCATCCTCTAGTGATAAAAGCACTTGATAAGAAAGGCTTTACTTATTGTACGCCAATTCAAGAACAAACATTACCGTTAACAACAAATGGAGTTGATATAGCTGGGCAAGGACAGACAGGAACAGGTAAAACCATTGCTTTTTTGGCCTCAACGTTTAATCATTTATTAAATCATGAACCGTTACCGGATCATAAAGCAAACCAACCTAGAGCAATCATTATAGCCCCAACTCGAGAGCTTGTGGTACAAATTTATCACGATGCAGAAGTATTATCTGAAGAAACAGGTCTTAAATTAGGATTAGCTTTTGGCGGTGATGGCTATGATAAACAATTAAAAATGTTATCAGCTGGCGTAGATATTTTAATTGCTACCACAGGGCGATTAATCGACTATGCCAAACAAAATTATATAAATTTAGAAGCAATTCAGGTTGCCGTTTTGGATGAAGCCGATCGTATGTTTGACTTAGGTTTTATACGCGATGTTCGCTGGATTTTTAAACACATGTCTCCCCCTTCAAAACGATTGACCATGTTATTTTCAGCAACATTAACACATAATGTACGTGAATTAGCTTTTGAGCATATGAATAATCCACAATATGTTGAGGTTGAGCCTGAGCAAAAAATTGGTCACCGTATCAAAGAAGAGCTATTTTTTCCATCCAATGAAGATAAACTTGCCCTACTACAAACACTTATTGAAGAAGAATGGCCCGATCGCTGCATCGTATTTGCTAACACTAAAGTGGCCTGTGAAAAAATATGGCGACATTTAATTGCAGATGGTCATCGTGTAGGGCTATTAACCGGCGATATTGCTCAGAAAAAACGTTTGTCAATTTTAGAACAGTTTACTCGTGGCGATCTAGATATTTTAGTCGCAACGGATGTTGCCGCACGTGGTTTACATATTCCTGATGTTACCCATGTTTTTAATTATGATCTGCCGGATGATTGTGATGACTATCGTCATAGAATTGGAAGAACTGGACGTGCAGGGGCTGAAGGTTACTCAATTTCACTTGCTTGTGAACGTTATTCTCAAAATTTACCGGCAATTGAAAAAGCAATTAATCATACCATTCCCGTTAGTCAATATGATCCATCTGCATTATTAGTTGATTTACCCTCACCAAAAACTTTTAAACGCGCACCTCGTAGAAGGTCATCTACATAACACAATAATATATAATTTACATATATTAATATAATCAAATACAGTTATCTTAAAATATTAACCATAATTAAGATAACTGTTAACAAAATTAATTAACAATTAAATCATTAATTTTCTTCTTTGTCTTTTAAAAAATCTTCATATGCTAATTCAATCTGTTTTTTAGTTGCATTAGATAATGATGCAACATGACGATGATTCAATGAGCCATATAAAATAAATAAAACATTATTTGAAATACGAGAATTTTTATTTTTCATCCTGTGATATGCTTCTAAATATCCTACTTTATAAAATATTTCTATATTGGTAATACCAACACTAAATAGTAATTTTTCTAATGATAGTGTTATATTAGGGAGTGTTTTAATTCGCTGCTTTTTTAACTTGAGTTTCTCATCTTGTTCTAACTGAGCATATTTAATAACCATTTTAACCATGGAATGAAATGTTTGTGAATCCTCAAATAATTCATCACTTACCTTGTAATAATCTAACGATTTTGTCGAAATACCTGAAGGTAGGGTTAAAGTTGTCATACCTAACTCGATAAAAACAGATCGATAATGAGAATGACCTCTTAAATAAAACTCCTGTTCGCCAATCCAACCGAACATTACTCCTTTGCTATTAATACTAAATCCCCCAAAAAAAGTTTTGATTGAAATATCATCAAAGGAAGATAAATCCTTAAGGATTTTATTTGTAAATGTTGAACTCATAATTTATCTCTACTTAACTTAATTAATTGAATAACATAATTAACTTACTACTTAAATTAAGTTATAGTAAATAATTTAATAATCAAACTATTTTTTTTAATAAATTCATATTTTTGAGATCTATCTTCCATAAATAGACATAAATGAGATTAATACTTGATAAAATATATTTTTATATTTCTAATATTCGTTTCTAAAATAAAACTAATTATAAATAAACAAATCTTAATAATTCTTTAAAAAGAAAAGATGCTTTAACATTGTTATTATGTTGTAAAAATTATACAATCAACGTACTAAGAATTATATGGTTTCAATCATTGTCAATTCACATTAACATGGTCAAAATTGCTGTTATTTTGTTTTTTTTGTTGTGTTCATCTGCTGCAACTGCAGATAAACTTGCATTAATACAATCATTGACTCTTTGTAATCCTAATTTTTTCAAAGAAGTTTATGCTAACAAAAGTGAATTGCAAAAATATACAAATATCCAAACCTTTGATAAGAATAAAGCTTATATTTCTGTCGAAAATCGTACAGATACCAATAAAAACTATACTTATTTCAAAATTCCTATGACTTATAAAAATTTAATAATTAAAGGTTATTACGATAGTGCCATGGATCTAGGAAAAATGGGGAAATATTATTTTTGGGGATTTATTATTGACAATGATATAAACGAAATTAAAGATACGTTGGATTTCATTGATTGGAAAAATATGGAAGACAATTTGCTTTATATTGCTAATCCAATGATTCGTAATATTAATGATGAAATACATGTATGGAATGAAAATACCGGTACAGTAGTTGGTGTAAAAACCATTCCTGCCCCGGATACAACTGAAAAGCTATTATTACTTGAAAAAGGAGCAAATATGAATCTGCTAATTTGTTCAATTCAAGGTATTGTCACAGTAGAATTACTTAAACAAGAACGCCCTGATATCAAATAAATTTAACTAAATTGCCGAGTCATCCATTTCTCCAGTACGAATACGAATAACTTGCTCGACATTATAAACAAAAATCTTCCCATCACCGATTTTGCCAGTTTGAGCAGTTTTCATAATGGTTTCGATACACGTTTCTAAAATATCGTCAGAAACTACAAGCTCAATTTTTACTTTTGGTAAAAAATCTACCATATATTCAGCGCCACGATAAAGTTCTGTATGCCCTTTTTGACGACCAAAACCTTTCACTTCAGTAACGGTCATACCCGTTATACCTTGATCGGCTAACGCTTCTCGAATATCATCTAATTTGAATGGTTTGATAATAGCTTCAATTTTTTTCATACTTGTTTTTCCTCAATTCGAGATCACCAATTTTTAAATCCAAATGCAGATGTTATTGGATAACGTCTACCTTTTCCAAAATTACGTATTGTAATTTTTGGGCCAACAGCTGACTGACGTCGTTTATACTCATTAATGTCAACCAGTTTAATAACACGTCTAACTGTAATTTCATCATAACCTTGCTCAATGAGTTGTTCAACAGAAAGATCTTGTTCAACATAACCTTTCAATATTCCATCTAAAATATCATATGGCGGTAAACTATCTTCGTCTTTCTGATCTGGAGCCAATTCAGCTGAAGGAGGACGGGTAATTACCCTTTCAGGAATAACATATGAACGGGTATTTCGATATTTTGATAATGCAAACACCATAGTTTTAGGTACATCTTTGAGCACATCAAAGCCTCCAGCCATATCTCCATAAAGCGTAGCATAACCCACTGACATCTCACTTTTATTACCAGTTGTTAATACCAGACGTCGTCTTTTATTAGATAAAGCCATTAAAATAACGCCACGACAACGCGCTTGTAAATTTTCTTCTGTAGTATCTTTTTGTGTCCCTGCGAACATAGGTTTTAAAGATGACATAAACGCATCAAACATTGGTTCAATCGAAATAATATCAAATTCCACGCCTAATATTTCAGCTTCTTCTTTGGCATCAGCAATACTAATGTCAGCCGTGTAACGAAATGGCATCATAACAGCCTGCACCTTATCTTTGCCTAGTGCATCAACCGCAATAGCTAATGTTAGCGCTGAATCAATGCCACCAGAAAGACCCAATACTGCGCCTTGAAAACCATTTTTGGTAATATAATCACGTGTTGCAAGTACCAATGCATCATATATAGACGCTAAAGGATGATTTTCATCTTCAGCAAGGGTAGTTTGGTTAGGTACACCTAATTCAAAACAAGTGACTTGTTCTACAAAAGATTTTAGTTGGCAAACAATATCACCATATTCATTGCAAACAAAAGACCCACCATCAAAAACAAGTTCATCTTGACCACCAACTTGATTAACATAAATAATAGGTAATCGGGTTCGAATGGCATGGGCTTTGATTAAATCGTGTCGACGCTGCTGCTTTTCATAGTCATAAGGAGAAGCGTTAATAGTTATTACTAAATCTGCATTCTGGGTACTAATTTGATCGATAGGCTGATTTTGCCAAAGATCTTCACAGATTAATAATCCAATTCTTTTACCTTTAAAATCGACAATACAACTCTGATTATCTGCGGTAAAATAACGCTTCTCATCAAAAACATCATAATTAGGTAGCTGTTGTTTGTGATATCGCGTTAATAACTTTCCTGCATAAAAAAAGGATAATGCATTATAGATATGTCCATCTTGCCAATGCGGATGACCGATAATTACAGCACAATCAGTGCTAGCCTGTTGAACTAAAGATAGCGCTTTTTCACACCGATCTTTAAAATCAGCACGATAAATTAAATCTTCTGGCGGATAACCGCAGATAGCAAGTTCCGAAAAAATAATAAGGTCATTAGATGAATGGCAATGTATTAACTCAACAATTTGTTCAGTATTACCCTCTATATCGCCAACTCGCCAATTCTTTTGTGCTAAAACAGTAGATAAAGACATATAAAATTCAAAATCACAAATAAAAATTGGCGTTAAGTTTAAATGATTCTAAGTTGCGCTGCCACTTTTTTATCGTTAACATGAAGTAATAAATTAGCTTTGACTGGATTGGAAATTATTATGCAAAAGATTTTAAATGTAGCACTCGCCAAACGTAGTTATCCTATAATTATTGGTGAAAATTTACTAAATGAATTCCACCATTTTAAACTTCAGGCAGGTCAGCGCGTGTTAATCGCTACCAATGAAACTATTGCTCCACTTTATTTACAACCATTAATTGATATGCTAGAAAAGAATGGTGTGAAAACGGATTCCATTATTGTTCCAGATGGAGAAAAATATAAAACCATGGAAACATGGAATACTATTTTAACTGCTTTGCTTGCTAATAATCATACACGTAACAGCATACTTATTGCTTTAGGTGGTGGCGTAATAGGTGATGTTGCAGGTTTTGCGGCATCGGCATACCAACGAGGAATTAAGTTTATTCAAGTGCCTACGACACTATTATCACAAGTTGATTCTTCAGTCGGTGGTAAAACAGCTATTAACCATCCATTAGGTAAAAATATGATTGGTGCCTTTTATCAACCTCAATCAGTTGTTATTGATTTAAATTGCTTAAAAACTCTACCTCAACGTGAATTTTCCGCAGGTCTGGCCGAAGTCATAAAATATGGGATTATTTTAGATGAAGATTTCTTTAATTGGTTAGAAATACATATTGAAGAGTTACTCAATCTAGATGTCAAAGCACTCAGTTACTGTATTTATCGCTGTTGCCAACTTAAAGCCCAAATAGTTGCAGCTGATGAAACTGAACAAGATATGCGCGCTATATTAAATCTAGGTCATACTTATGGGCATGCAATTGAGGCTGAACTTGGATATGGCAATTGGTTACATGGTGAAGCTATCAGTGTTGGTATACTCATGGCAGCTCAAACCGCTAAATTATTAAATAAATTAACAGATAATGATATTTATCGTATAAAAAACTTGTTAATTAAAGCTAAACTTCCTGTAATAAAACCTAAACAAATGTCCATAGAGTCTTACCTTCCACATATGATGCGCGATAAAAAAGTCCTATCAGGACAATTACGCCTAGTAATACCAACTAAAATTGGACATGCTGAAATTATTGATGGAATTGAAAAAGAGATAGTATTTGAATCTATACAACAAGTTTAAATCTCTATTTTTAATAATATTAAATATTTCTGTTATAAAATAAAAGGCGTGATACATTACGCCTTTCATTTTTTATAATAAAAATAACTTAATTTTACATTTTTGTTTTTTTAATCTGTTTATAAATAAGATTTAATATTAGCCCCAAGAACGCCACCGCAATTGCAATATAAAATGCTTTAGTATAATCACCATCATTATTGACTAGAATATCAGCAGTTAGTTTTGGCGCAAAAAATGCAGCTGAAGAGTAACCAACAAAGATGATGCCATAGTTAACACCTTGGTTGATAGGACCATAATTTTCCATCACCATTGGTGGGAAAACACCCATTACGCCTCCAAAACATAAGCCAAGTGCGATTATCCCAATGGCAAATCCTGCTTGTGATGGAATAAATAAAAACGAAATAAAAGCAAATATAATTACCGAAAAGATAATATCTAATGTTTTATTTCTTCCTAATTTATCTGATACAGTGCCCCATACTACTCGCCCAGCACAATTACTTAGTGAATATAAACTGACATAAAAAGCAGCAAGAGCAGATGTTAATCCAAACATATTTTGTCCAATACCAGAAGCATTTGAAGCAATCATCAATCCGGAAAAAGCGCCAGTACCTAACATAAAGAAAATTAGATAAAAATATGGCGTTTTTAACATCTCTTGCCAGTTTTTATTAATAATAGGTTTACTTTGTTGACTGTTTGCTTGAACCCAACCTTCAGGTTGATAATTGGCTGGTGCCACTTTGATAAAAAAACTAGCAACCATAACAACCACGATATAGGTACAACCTAAAATTTTAAATGCATACAGCACATTAAAACTTTCAATCAAATAGTTACCGATTGGTGCAGCAATAATTGCTGCACCTCCCATACCGGCAGTAATAATGCCTGATGCAAGTCCACGTTTATCTGGAAAGAATTTAATTGTATTACTTAAGCAACCTGAATAAGCTAATCCTTGTCCAAAACCACTTAATAGACCATAAGTAATATAAAGCATCAAAGGACTGGTCACATAACCACTCAGATAAAACCCAAGCCCAAACAACAAACCACCAATAACACTAGACCATTTAGCTAAACCTTTATCCGTTAAAAAACCACCTAATATCATAGGAATTGGTCCAACGGCTGAATTTATGCCAAATGCAATCATAACATCTGACATACTCCAATTTTTTGCAATACTTAACGGTCCTGCAAAAACACTAAAGGCATAAATAGCACCAGTACAAAGTAATATTGATGTTGATGCAACTAGAATAATCCATCTGTTAACATAATTTTTTGCTTTTACCATTATTAGACTCCATTCTTAGATTTATATCCTTTAATGCAGTCTTGCCAGCAATTCGTCCGAAAGTGAATATATCGGTTAATGAATTACCACCAAGCCTATTACCTGCATGAATACCGCCAGCAACTTCACCTGCGGCATATAAGCCTTTAATTTTTTGTCCTGATTTATCTAACACATGGGTTTGTGTATCAATCCTTAGTCCTCCCATAGTATGATGAACGGCTGGTTTTCTTGGTGTAGCATAAAATGGAGGAATTTGGACTTTTAAATCAAAAACATCTTTTCCAAATTCAGGATCGTTTCCAGCATCAACATAACTATTATAATTAGTTATAGTCTGTTTGAAGACGTTTGCATCCATACCCAGTTTTTGTGCTAACTCTTCTAAAGTATTAGCACAAAATAATGTGCCAGCCGCAATTTGTTTATCAATTTTTTCTTGAGAAGTGTTATAAGCAGTTTTCTTGATTGCTTCATCAGCAATTAAATAAAATAACCCACCATTATCAATTGCAGCTTGGGTAAGTTTGTCTCGACTACCATACTCATTAACAAAACGCCTACCTTGCTTATTAACCATAATGAAGTTTTGAGGAGGAACTTGTAATCCACTAAACAACGCACCTGTTTCAGGATCAGAAACAGGCATCATTTGTGAAAAGCCCATACCAACAAGATCAGCTCCAACACTTTGACCTAAAACAATACCGTCACCAGTAATAGCAGGCGAATTAGATGTTTTAATATCATCGTCAATTTCTGTCCAATAGGTATTATATTCTTTTAACATTTTGGTATTAGCACCAAAACCACCAGAAGCTAAAATAACTGCATCAGCTTTCACAGTAACTTTTTTACCATTTAAACCACTGCCAATCACTCCTGCAACTTGTCCATTTTCAACAAATAGCTCTTTTACTGCTGTATCAGTAATGATTATACCGCCATGCTCTTCAACATATTTTTGTAATGCTGAAACATAAGCATAACCTTCACTTTTTAGTGGTTTATGACCTCTACGCCATAATGCCCCAACAGGCATTGTCACATCATGTTTATCAAATTCAACACCAATATCTTCCAACCATTTAACGGAATCTAACGCTTCATCAGTTAAAATTTTAACTAAATCGTATTGACCATAAATTACATTGCCTAACTGGTCAGTTCTTTTACCGCCAAGATAGGTTTGGATACGATGCAACAACGCAGAATCAAATAAATAACCGGTCTTATCTTTATTTTCAGCCAGATAATCATTAATTTGCTGTCTTAATATTTTAAAATCATTAAGATATTCAGAATCAATAGTCGACTCATCCATTGTGGCAATTTCTTGTAAAGTATGACTCTCACCAGCAATAGCAGCAAACGTATTTTGCCATTTAGGATTGGCCGCATTCATTGGTCCTCCCGTACGGACAGTATTACCACCGACAGCAGGGAACTTTTCAACAACTATAACTTTTTTACCTTCTTGTAAAACACTTGCTGCAGCGGATAAACCAGCACCACCAGCACCCACGACAACCACATCAGTTTCATATTGCACATCGCTATTATCAATCGCACTTGGAGCTTTTGGTCGTTTACGTAAAACATCAGGATTAGCACCAGCCATCTTAATTGCTTTAGCCACACCATCAATCACACCATTACTGGTGACGGAGGCACCAGATAAAATATCCACATTAAGAGTTTGTCCTTCAAGAATTTGTGATGGAATACGTTTAAATACTACATCAGCAATGCCTTCTGATTCACCTTCAGTATCAATATCAATTGACTCAATACGATCATTCGACAATACAACCACCATTGGTAAATCACCGTTATGACCTGGTGCTGTAACGCAATATCTTCCCGGTTCAAAAGAGATTTCCTCTGGAACATTAAGTAACCTAACAACTTGGGTAAAGCGAATAAAACGGAAAAAACAACTATCTAAGAAATCAATAGTGCGTTCTGATTTGAGATTACCTTTTTCATCAAATGCTTCATGTGCTCGTCCAAGCAAGAATTCATAGCCTGGCATAACAGTGGCATTTACACCTGGCGCATCAAATATTTGTCTTAGATGTAATTGTGCTCTTGATGAACCTTGCACATCATAAGAAGCACCTACAATCATCACTGGTTTGCCATCAAATGGATGTAAATTAAATGATAGCCATTCAATAATACTTTTTAGTGCTGATGGAATAGAATGATTATGTTCTGGAGTAGCAATAATTACACCATCTGCTTGTATAATTTTATTATTAAAATTCTGAATAACCAGATTATTAGATTGATCATCTGTTTCATTAAACATTGGCACATCAATCAATTCTAATATTTCAATTTCAGCTTTATTAGCAAAATGTTTTTGCATAAATTGTAATAAGATACGGTTATAAGATTCCTGAGCATTTGTTCCAACAATTCCAATTAATTTCATTATAGTGCTCCTTCTTCAGCTGCTTGTTTCCAACTAAATTTCTTATTTTGTTCCGTATTAAATTTTGCTTTCTTGAGTAATTCATTAGTAAGAGTAACAAACAAAATGAATTCATCGAAACATTCATCTAATTCTTTAACTTTATCGTGGTAGATAAGATCACCATTTTCATCAAAAGCTTGGAGAGAATGCCCTAAAAGAAATTCTGAACTTGGCATAATTCGTGCTTTTAACTCTGGTGCATCTAAAATTTGCCGTAAATGTGCCTGTGCTCTTGAAGAACCTAACGAGCCATGAGAAGCTCCCACAATCATCACACATTTATTAATTAGTGGACGAGTTGTGTAAGACAACCACTCAATAGCACTTTTTAAAGCAGCAGTAATTGAATGATCATATTCTGGTGTGGCTATAATTACCCCATCAGCATCTTCAATTTTATCTGATAACTCTTTTACTGTTGAAGGTGGCGTTTTATCTTTAGGTTCATTAAATGCGGGCAACGACTTAATTTCACAGACTTCAATTTCTACTTTGTCTGCAAAATGCGCTTTCATAAAATGGAGTAATTTTCTATTAGTTGAACGATCCGAATTTGTGCCAACTATGCCAATAAATTTCACTTTAAAACCTCACTTAGTACCTTTCAGTACAAATTTTATTAATATCTAACTTTTTCAAAATAAATTCTTTAGAAATCCCGCAAAACAGTTGTATATTTAATTATTAGATTTAGTATGTTTATTTTTGGGTAATATGCTTATAAAAGTTAGTTTAGAACAGAAAAATCCATTTGTGAAATAGCTGATTAATTATAGGGTTATAAGCAATTTGTTATAACATAGTAAAACAGGAAATGAGATATAAAATGACTAAAATAAATTCATTAAATATGCTGCAATACATTGATGTTTTACTTAAACATGGCAATTTTACCAAAGCTGCAAAAAATCTTTATATTTCTCAATCATATTTAACGCAAACAATAAAAAAAGTAGAAAACCAAATTGGTATTGAAATCATTAATCGTCAAACGATTCCTTTACAATTAACAGAAGCAGGTAAAATTTATTATCAATATCTAGTTTCACTGGTGGACAAACAAGAACAATTTAAACGAAAAATCAAAAAGTACACGGATACAAATTACACCGTAATTCAAATAGGTGTATTACCTAGTTTAGGTACATATTTACTGCCACTATTTTTGCCTGCATTTATGCAAAAATATCCAAATATAAAAATTGAATTACATGAATATACGCCAACAAGTCTTGAAGAAAAAACAGAAAATAATATGTTGGATTTTTTTATTGGACAAAATCCCGAAACAATATCACAAAACTTAATTAGTCATGCTTGTGGCAAACATTGCTATTATGCGCTAATCCCGCAAAGCTCAAAACTTTATCAAGAAAATCCTAAAATGCTTGGATGTAATGATGATTTTATAAAAAAGTTACTACAAGAAAAACTTATTTTAACAGCGCATGGCTCTGCAATTCGTCATCAGATTGAATATCTAATTCAAAAATATAAAATTGAACCCCAAATAATTCTTGAAAGTAGTAATATTTTCACTCTTGTTGAGTTAGCCAAAAAAGGAATTGGTATCACTTTCATTCCAGAAAGTGTCAATATTTGTAATAAAAAAAATGATCAAGCTTATAATTTATTACCACTGCCATTAGAACTGATTTCGGTTAATTACTTTATTGCGTACTCTGCAAATAAAACTTTAAATTCAGCAGAAAAGGGACTTGTTGATATTTTTATATCATCCCTTAATCGTGAAGCGATGTCATTTGACTAATACAATTTAATTTATAAAATAATTTATTGAATAGGTAAACCATCTGAGCAAGCAAACTTATGATTAACTGTAACAATCATTCCTTCAATGTTAGGTATTTTATTTATAGCTGATATAGCATACTGAGCACTTGCACCATAAAGCTGAGTAGTCCAAATTTCACCGTCTAGCGATTTTTTTGACACAATACTGATACTGGCTAGATCTGTTTCTACGGGGTACCCGGTTTGGCTATTAAAAATATGATGATAGGTTTTGCCATTATAATTAAATGTTCGTTCATAGATACCTGATGTTACCACTGACTGATTTTTAATTTTTAGCGCAGTGATAACATTTCCTCTCGGTTGAAAAGGATTCTGAATACCAACTCGCCAGTATCCATCATCATGAAAAGGACAATCACCAAAAGTTAGAACATTTCCGCCTAAATTAATAAATGCTGCTTTGGCATTTTGTTGTTTAAAAAACTCAATGATTTTATCAGCAAAAAAACCTTTAGCTAATGCACCTAAATCAATAGCCATTCCCGATTGAGCAAGAAAGACTGAATTATTAGATTCATCTAAAACAATGTTATTAGGATTAATAAGCTTTAATTTTTGTTGTATTTCTATATCAGAAGGATATCTAGCATCATAAAAACCAACTCGCCAAGTTTGAATTAAAGGCCCTATTGCAATATTTAAAAAACTATTATCAATAGTACTTTGGATTTTACCAATCCTAATTAATGCAAAAAGGTCTGCTGAAACTGACACAAATTTAACACCAGCATTATGATTTATCTTCATTAATTCTGATTTAGGATTATTGGCACTAAAACGGCGCTCATAATCTATCAACCGCCTTTCAGCTTCATTTAATAACACTTCTGCATTATCGTCCAACAACCATATTTCAATTATAGTCCCCATTATATGAATATATCGTCTTTGTTGATGCATTGCTTATTGTTCCTAAATTAACAATTTTACACATTACAACTATTTGTTAACAAAAACCAGTCGCTACTAATGTCCATTATCCATGATAAATTAAAAAGCAGATTGTTTGTAAACTTTTTATTACACCACTAACGGATAACTTATAAATTCACTAATTTATAAAAAACGCCATTATATAGCGTATAAAACATTATAAAAACATCATAATGATATAAAAATTAAAAATTCTATTTACTATTATGTAATTCTGTGTTTACATAGTGGACGTTTATGTAATTAATATTTTACATATAAAATGTTTAAAAGATTTTCATAAGGAAAGCAAAATGTTAAAAGATACTTTGAATAATGTTCGAATTAGAGATGAGCATATGTTAATCACCCCTGATGAAATAAAACAACTTTATCCACTTTCTCCAGAATTAGAAAACCAAATTGCCTCATCACGCAAAACTGTAGTTGATATTTTAGAAAGAAAAGATCCGCGATTACTTATTGTCTGTGGCCCATGTTCTATCCATGATCCTCAAGCAGCCATTGAATATGCACATAAATTAAAAAAATTATCTGACGAAGTCAGTAATGATTTATTTATTGTTATGCGTGTTTACTTTGAAAAACCTAGAACAACTGTTGGTTGGAAAGGTATGATAAACGATCCACATATGGATAGTTCATTTGATATTGAGCATGGACTGAAAAAAGCCCGTAAATTATTACTTGATATCACTAAAATTGGTTTACCTATCGCTACCGAAGCATTGGATCCAAACACACCACAATACATTGCCGATTTAATTAGCTGGTCTGCCATAGGTGCAAGAACCACAGAATCACAAACCCATCGTGAAATGGCATCAGGTTTATCCATGCCAGTCGGTTTTAAAAATGGTACAGATGGTAATTTAGATGTCGCAATTAATGCCATGAAGTCAGCTTCTATGCCTCACCGCTTTGTAGGTATCAACCAGCAAGGTCAAGTGACGGTTTTACAAACTGTCGGTAATTCGCATGGACATGTGATCTTACGTGGGGGTAAAGCTCCAAATTATGATGCTGAAAATGTCGCACTATGTGAAATACAGATGAAAAAAGCAGGGTTGTTACCAAATTTAATGATCGACTGTAGTCATGCCAATTCTAATAAGGATTACCGTAACCAACCAATTGTTGCCGATTCAATTATTGAGCAAATCAAACATGGCAATAACTCAATTATTGGAGTGATGATTGAAAGTAATTTGGTTGAAGGTAATCAATCTTCTGAGCAACCAAAAGAAAACTTTAAATATGGAGTATCCGTGACCGATGCTTGTATCAGCTGGAATGAAACAGAAACATTACTTCGAAAAATGGCAAGTACGTTATCACAACCACTTGTAGCAAGACAAACACAAGATGCTAGTGTTTAATGTAACCATTTTCACTTAACAAAAAAACCGCCGACAAATGTCGGCGTTTTTTTATATTACATTACCCTAACTGTTTACGTGCATTACGAAATATTCGCATCCATGGACTATCTTCTCCCCAATTATCAGGATGCCATGAATTAGTTACGGTTCTAAATACTCGTTCTGGGTGAGGCATCATAATAGTTGCACGACCATCATTTGAAGTTACCGCCGTAATACCATTTGGTGAGCCATTTGGATTAGCAGGATACTGCTGCGTTACATCGCCGAAATGGTTAATGTAACGAACAGTAATTAATCCTGATGCTTCTAAATTAGATAAGTGAACATCATCACGAACTTCAACTCGCCCTTCTCCATGTGATACCGCAATTGGCATATGTGAACCCGCCATATCAGTAAACAGTAATGAAGGGCTAGATTGAATTTGAACTAAACTAAAACGTCCTTCAAATCGTTCTGATAAATTACGCACAAAACGAGGCCATAAATCAGCGCCAGGAATTAGCTCTTTCAAATTCGACATCATCTGACAACCATTACAGACACCGAGTGATAAAGTATCATTGCGATGAAAGAATTGTTCAAATTCATGTCTAACTTGTTCATTAAATAAAATTGATTTAGCCCAGCCTTCTCCTGCTCCTAAAACATCACCATATGAGAAACCACCACAAGCAACAAGAGTATTAAATTGATCCAATGTCACCTGACCTGATAATAAATCAGTCATATGGACATCAATTGATTCAAAACCAGCTCGATCAAATGCAGCCGCCATTTCAACATGAGAGTTAACACCTTGTTCACGTAATATTGCAACTTTCGGTTTCACTCCTTTTGCAATATAAGGCGCGGCAATGTCTTGCGTTGGATCAAACGTAAGTCGCACATTCAAGCCCGGATCGTCCTCATTTTGTTTAGCCTGATGTTCTTGATCGGCACACACTGGATTGTCGCGTAAACGCTGCATTTGCCATGTGGTTTCAGCCCACCACGTTCTTAACATTAAACGAGATTCACTATAAACTACAGCAGCATTATTACGTATAATGAATTGCTGCCCTGCTTCAGCTTTACCTAACGTATGAATCGCATGAGAAAGCCCAAAGCGTTTAAAGCATGCTATAACCTTATCTAAATCCCTACTATGAATTTGAATAACGGCACCCAGTTCCTCATTAAATAGTGAAGCAATCACATCACTACCTAGTGTATGAATATCAACATCAATACCACAATGCCCGGCAAATGCCATTTCCGCTAAGGTAACCAATAAACCACCATCCGAACGATCATGATAAGCAATCAACATATTTTCAGCGATTAATGTTTGGATAGCTTGATAAAAAGCCGCTAATTCATTAGCATCATGAACATCAGCTGTTCTTTGCCCTAAATGACGATAAACTTGAGCTAATGCAGTTGCTCCTAATGCTTGATGACCTTTGGATAAATCAATAAGCAATAATAAATTATCTTCATCTGTACATAATTGTGGTGTGACAGTTTTACGAACATCTTCAACACGAGCAAATGCGGAAATTACTAACGATAACGGTGAAGTAACTGTTTTTTGTTCACCATCTTGTTGCCATGTTGTTTTCATTGACATTGAATCCTTTCCAACAGGAATCGCCAACCCTAAAGCAGGACATAACTCTTCGCCAATGGCTTTAACTGCTTGATACAGACCGGCATCTTCACCAGGATGACCCGCAGCAGCCATCCAGTTAGCCGAAAGTTTAATCCGTTTAATATCACCAATGTTAGTCGCCGCGATATTGGTAATTGCTTCACCAACAGCTAATCTTGCTGATGCAGCAAAATCAAGCAGAGCAACTGGAGCGCGTTCACCAATAGACATGGCTTCACCATAATAACTGTCTAAACTAGCTGTAGTCACCGCACAATCAGCTACAGGCACTTGCCAAGGTCCAACCATTTGATCGCGTGCGACCATTCCTGTTACTGATCGGTCACCAATGGTAATTAAAAAAGTCTTTTCAGCAATAGTTGGCAAATGTAAAACCCGTTTAACAGCATCATATAAATTAATATCATCTGTTGAAAAGTTATCACCATGAGCTTGTTGAGATTTAACTTCACGTAGCATTTTTGGGGGTTTACCTAATAAAACATCTAACGGTAAATCTATCGGATTATTATTAAAATATTCATCATGTAAAACCACTGATTTATTAACTGTTGCTTCACCGATTACTGCATAAGGAGCACGCTCACGTTGGCAAAGTTCATCAAACAATTCAAGGCTTTCTGGATGTATTGCCAATACATAGCGCTCTTGTGATTCATTACACCAAATTTCTAACGGTGACATGCCTGGCTCATCACTTAATATTTTGCGCAGTTCAAACTGACCACCACAGCCACCATCACTAACTAGTTCCGGCATAGCATTAGATAGTCCACCAGCACCAACATCATGGATAAACAAAATAGGGGTTTCATCACCAAGTTGCCAGCAACGATCGATTACTTCTTGGCAACGACGTTCCATTTCAGCGTTATCACGTTGAACTGATGCAAAATCAAGATCAGCATGAGATTGCCCTGATGTCATTGAAGAGGCCGCCCCTCCTCCTAAACCGATATTCATGGCAGGTCCACCAAGAACAATTAATTTTGAGCCGATAGGGAATTCCCCTTTTTGGATATGTTCGCGACGAATATTTCCCAAACCACCAGCTAGCATAATAGGTTTATGATAACCTCTAACTTCTTCACCATTAAAGCTATTTACTTTTTCCTCATAGGTACGAAAATAGCCTAACAACGCGGGACGTCCAAACTCATTATTAAATGCGGCACCACCTAAAGGACCATCCATCATAATGTCAAAAGCACTTACAATTCTGTCGGGTTTACCAAAATCTTGTTCCCACGGCTGTTCAAAATTCGGAATTCGTAAATTTGAAACAGAAAAACCAACTAATCCAGCTTTTGGTTTAGCGCCTTTTCCTGTCGCACCTTCGTCACGAATCTCCCCTCCACTACCCGTTGCTGCGCCCGGCCAAGGTGATATTGCTGTTGGGTGATTATGAGTTTCAACCTTCATTAAAATATCAGCATACTCCTGATGATAACTGTAAATTCGATTACCATAATCTGCAAAAAATCTGCCTACTTTAGAACCATCCATAACCGCAGCATTATCTTTATAAGCAGATGACACATAATCAGGTGTATTTTCAAAAGTATTTTTGATCATTTTAAACAGTGATTTAGGTTGCTTAACACCATCAATAATCCAATCTGCATTAAAAATTTTATGTCGACAATGCTCTGAGTTTGCTTGAGCAAACATATACAGCTCAATATCTGTCGGATTACGATTTAATTTTTGAAAATTTTCAACTAAATACTCAATTTCATCAGATGCTAACGCTAAACCTAACTTGATATTAGCCTCTTCTAATGCTTGACGCCCTTGACCTAATAAATCCACAACAGTTACTGGCGCTGGTTCATCGACTTTAAATAATTGTTCAGCTTGATCAAAACTGGTTAATACGGTTTCCATCATACGATCATGAATCAACTCGGCAAATTTATCTTGCTGAGGCTGCGTCAAAGGCGAACGTGTTACAACATAATAAGCAATACCTCGCTCAATACGATGAATTTGAGTTAATCCACAATTGTGAGCAATATCAGTTGCTTTTGATGACCATGGGGAAATCGTACCGGCACGTGGGGTGACTAAAAAAAGTTGTTTGTTGGTATTACAATCTTTATCTATGTGAACAGATTTGGGACCATATTGTAATAACTTATCAAGTGTTAATTGTTGCTCAACTGTGAACTCACTAATTGAATCAATAAAATGGACAAATTGTGCTTCAAGGTTAATAACAGGAATGGATTTTTCATGACAAACAGATAGGATTTTACTAATACGAAATGCGGATAAAGCAGAAGAACCAGCTAAAATTTTCATACTAATTACTCTTTTTGAAACCAAAACAGGTAAAAAATAGAACAATAGTATAAAAGAAACTGTACATTATGGCTATCTTAAAAACAGTTTATATTGAGTTGATAAAAAAATATTAAATTACATAAATTTTTGATAAACACTGAATATAAAATAATAGAGAAATTCACAACATCATGTTTTAATTATTTTTATAAATAAACATTAACCCTTTATTCTACTTTATACATATTATTTAATTATACAGAACTAAACCCAAAGTAGTTGCAGTGTTAATCAACAAGATTCTATTTATATGTTAAATAAATTTCTACTAGACAAAGTTAGCCCTACCTAATTTACGACAAAGAAGTACACCTGTTTTGCTATTAGAAAATCTAACCTAAGTTACTCAATAAAAAAACATCGATTAATGAGAAAAAATACTTGATTTAAATGAAAATTTTTAGGCAATCGAGAAAAAGAGGCTACTTTTGAAAAAGTGAAAATCGTAATCAAACATTGCAGATAATATTACTTGACCAGCTAAATAGATAGCACCATGATAGAAACTGATATCTAAAGCACTACAAATTTAAAAAAATGATATCAAAATTAACTAAATATAAGTAAATTAATGCAAAAATATTAATTTACTATAAAATAAAATACATATTACTGATAAAAACTATAAACAGTAATTATCATTTTTATGAATCATAAGGAAAATTTAAAGTGGAATTTATTTTTTTATTCCTCATTATTATCGCTCTATTTATTGGAGTATTTGTTAATATTTCTAATTTAAAAGAACAAATTTGGGTATTACAAAATCAACTGACGGAATTACAAAAACATCTTTTATCTTTTACGCAGCAACATTATGTATCAAATAAGACTAATGTTGAAGAAGAAGAAAATTATACAGATCAAACATCTTCCAATCCTACAGTTAATAACAATCTTGATCCCCAAAACAAAAACAATCCTATTGAAATTAAACAAAGTGCCGAAATAACTCAATCAATGGTTAATACTCATTGTGATGAAACAGAAAACTTTTCGGAATCATTAATACCAGAAATAGAAGTAAAACAGCCTTTAAGTCACTACCATCAAGAATCAACATTCTCAACTTTGGCATTTAATGAAAAAAATGATCAAGCTTTAGATGACTTAGCTAATCAAACTAATTTAGAACCAATAGCTGAAAAAGTAGTGGGTATTGAACATAATGAACAATATTCTGAAAAACAAACAGTTACAGAGCAAGCATCATCAATACCTATAACCAACTCAGATAGTCAACCTGAAATTAAAGAGGTGTCACAAGATACATTTAATTCAAACCATAAACAATCAGACAACAATGAAATCAATATCGGTTATGTTTTTTTCAATTGGTTAATTAAAGGTAATATCATTGCGAAAGTTGCAATTGTGATCCTGTTTTTAGGATTATCTTATCTATTTAAATATAGTATTGAGCATAACTACATGTCACCTGAAATCAGAATTTTAGGTGCCGTAATATTAGGTATTGGATTATTAGCTGCTGGATGGAAATTACGATTAAAACGCCAAATTTATGCCCTTATTTTACAGGGAGGGGGTATTGCTGTTTTATACCTTACTATTTTTGCAGCTTTCAAGTTATACGAGTTAGTTCCAGCTTTACTTACATTTGCTATTTTAGTTGTTATATGTTCTACCAGTATTTTATTTGCAATATTACAAAGAGCGATGAGCTTGGCAATTATTGCTTGTGTTGGGGGATATGTAACACCAATTTTATTATCTGACGGTTCTGGTAACCATGTTGCATTATTTAGTTATTATTTAATGATTTCAACAGCAATATTGCTAATCAGTATCACACAATCTTGGAGAAGTCTTAATTTATTAGGATTTTTATTTACTTTTGTCATCTCGTTAGTTTGGGGAATAAATAATTTCACTTCAGAATTCTATATTGAATGTCAAATATTTATATTTGCCAATTTAGTTATCTACGGGATTTTAGCTGTATTATTATCAGTCCGAAGCATACGTACAGAAGAGTATCAAAATATAATTGATTTGCTGTTACTATTTGGTGCACCATTATGCGGGTTTGGATTACAATATGCTATTACTCAACAGTGGGAATTTGGTCCTGCATTTTCATCATTAGGATTTGGATTATTCTATCTTGCTGGTGCCTATATTATTTTACATAAATGGAAATCACTAGCTAAAACAATATCATTATTTTGGCTAGCTATTGGGGTTTCATTTATTACATTATCTATTCCGCTGGCACTTAGCGCCAATTGGACCGCTTTATTATGGATGTTTGAAGGAACAGCCATTACTTGGATTACGCTATCTCAAAAATATTACCGAACAGCTTTATTTGGTGTATTAATCACGTTACTAGGTATCATTTCGGTATTGATATCTTTAGCATATAATCAAATAACCCCAATATTATTCACTTTACTTTCAGGAATAAGCAGTATTATTTTATTTATTAATGCTTGTTTGTGGCATTACTATGGACAAAAAACTGAAATAACTAGAGTGATAAAATTATCTTATTTATCTATTTCTATTATTAGTTGGATATTATGGATTTTATTGAGTGTTCCACTATTTTTAGATCAAACCCCTTTTGAAATTTCATTAATTTTATTATGTGAAACTGCTTCAGTTTGGTTATGGTATTTCATAGGTAGAAAAATTAATTGGAGTATTATATGTAATGGGATGTTATTACTCTGGATTGCACTGATTATAAGCTTATATAAAAGTGAGAGCGCCTCATGTTATTATTTATCAGACTATTGGATTTGCAGTTTAGCTTGGATCATAACGTTCATAAGCTGTTATGTTTATTTATATAAAATAAATTCAGCAAAAATTAATAATAATCTAATAAATGATAACCATCTAATTTTACTACATATTAGCCTGTTTTGGATGCTATTATACTGGTTACTTCAAGAATTAATTCATATATTCGATGCCTTACCATGGGGATATGAAGTCATAAAATGGAGTTTAATGGCAACCATCGCATGTAGTATTATTTTACTGTTTTATTTTCTTATTAAACGCCAATATATTACTTCATTCTTATTAATAAAAAGTTATTGGGCTGTGGGCTTACTTCCCCTAACTGGATACATTGCATACTATTTGGTTGCGGGTCTAAGCATGAGTGGTCAAATTATCTATTGGAGTTATATTCCAATTATTAATCCACTTGAAGAAAGTGCTATTTTTAGCTTACTCATGTTTAGCGTTTGGATAAAATTAATGACAAATTATGTGCAATTTGACAATAAAACAACTGACTTTGTTAGCTGGAACATTCCATTACCTAATTGGGTTTTAATATCGTTAGCAACCTTAACATTTCTTTGGGGTAATAGTGTCGTATTGCGCTGTTTGAGTCAAATATTTGATATCACTTGGAACACACATACTTTGTGGCACAATAATATTGTACAAATGACCGCATCGCTTCTCTGGATGCTAAGCGCTGTAATTTTAATCGCCATTGGACACCGTTATTCTTTTCGTAAAATATGGTATAGCGGACAGTTAATTCAAATCACCGTAATTATTAAACTAATATTTGTTGATATACAAGAAACTGATGGTTTATTACGTGCATTTGCATTTATTGGCATAGCATTATTAATGTTATTAATCGGTTACTTAGCACCTATACCGCCAAAACAAAGTGATGAAAATATAGCCATAAAAAATTAAAAAATAATATAAAAAGATTAAAAATACAATTTAACTTAATGACTTTAAGTGATTATTTTGAAAAATTCAGGAAAAATAAAATTGATTTGTTCGCAGTTAAAAGAAAATTAAGTTCCTAAATAATTATTTATATTAATGGATAGAAAATTATGAAGAAAATCTTATTCAGCTCCCTTTTGCTAATAAGTGGATTGTGTCAAGCAACTGATCAAACTAATCAATATGCTTATGGCGCTATAATAGAAATTAGCGATAATACTAGCATGTATAATCGAATAGACTTGACCAGTGAAGTTTATACTCAAACATTATCAAACACATTAGATGATGTACGCGTTTTCAATCATAAAGGTCAACTAGTGCCTTTTGCCTTAGTGAATGTTTATCAACAATATGATGAAAATGACACCTTTCCTGTCACTGTATACTCATTAGATAATACTCAACAATCTTATAAAAAAGAGGAACAACAAAATAAGCCTCCAATAGATCAATACAGTATTAATATCAATAATAAAAATGTGCAAATTTACCTTGATGACACGAGTAAACAGGAGGAATATAGTGCAACCTACTTGTTACAAATCCCTAATGAAATTAAGTTAGAACAACCATTCAGTCGTTTATCTATTGATTTTGATACATCCAAAAATCTGAATTGGCAAGCAACAGCTAACCTACTTTATAGTAATGATTTAAAAAAATGGCAAACTGCAATTAATGATATTCCTATAATGTCCTTGACCGATAACAACAATAATCAATCATTAAAAGTTAATACTATCGATTTACCGTCCGGTATTAATTTAAAATCTAACTATTGGATTTTACGATTAAAATCCGATAAGAAAATAGTTCCTAGTATTAAAGGAGTTGCATTTACGTCAAGAAAACAAATGCCAACAAAGGCTCTTTATCCTATTAATTTCGATTTAATTTCTGCAAATGAGCAAGAGGCTATTTATCAGTTACCAACATCACTACCAATAAAAGAACTCTCAATTAAACTAAAAAATGAGCGAACTGTCTTACCTGCAAGTATCTATTATAAAATTAGTGATAATGATAAAACGTGGCATAAACTTGATGATTATATTTTTCGTCGTATAAATGATGATAAAGGTCAATCAATTAAAATTGATAATTCAGTACTAAATATTAAACAGCTAAAAATCAAAGCAATTAATGCTTCTTTAAATGATGCTCCTCTCGTGACTGCTTATCGCTATCGAATGAGTGTTATTTTCAACAGTGCCAATAATGGACCTTTCATTCTTGCTTGGGGGTCAGCCAATGCTCAACCCGCTTCATTAAGCGAAAAAGCACTACTTAATGACTCAATATCCCCTCAAAATGTGCCTGAAGCTTATTTAGGTGATAATGTCAAGTTAGGTAACAAAAAAGTATTATCTAAAACAGAAAATGTTTCAACTAAATCACCTATATTATTAAAATTGTTAATTTGGGGTGTTTTAATTGCAGGTTCAATATTTTTAATGTTTTTAGCTTTGAAATTATTAAAAGAAATGAAAAAGGTAGAATAATAAAAAAGATTGTATTATCAGATTTGATAAAACTATATTAACATTTTGATATTTTGAAAATATCAATACTATTGATTTATAAAATAACTTAGGGAAAATAAGATAAATGATTCTTGCAATTGATGTTTATTATATAAATAACCAAGCAAAATCTGTAGGTATTTTATTTAATAATTGGACCGATAATAAATCGAATATTGAAAAAATCATTATTGACTATCAAAATAATGTTGCCCCCTATCAATCAGGTCAGTTTTATCAACGAGAGCTACCTTGCATAATGTCACTTTTAAATAAAATTGATTTAAGTAAGATTACCACTATTGTTATTGATGGATATGTACACTTGAATAACGGTAAGATAGGGTTAGGAGGCTATTTATATAATACTTTAGATAAGAAAATACCCGTTATTGGAGTAGCTAAAAAGCCCTTTTATGAAAATAATGAATATTTAATTGAAGTAGCTCGAGGGCAAAGTAAACATCCTTTATATGTCACCGCGTTAGGTATATCATTAGAAGAGGCTGCGGAAAATATAAAATTAATGGCAGGTAAATATAGGATGCCCGATTTGCTTAACTATTTAGATCAACAAACAAAGTTATTTAAATTTGAAGATTAAAGATAAAATTATTGATAATTCGCCGATCTAAATCGGCGAATATCATACATATTATAGCTTAAGCATCGTTCCAGCTATCTCTCAAACCCACAGTTCGATTAAATACCAAATTATCATCTGAGGCATATTTGCTGTCTAAACAAAAATATCCTTCACGTTCAAATTGAAAAGCCTTACCTACCTCTGCATATTGTAAACTTGGTTCAACAAAACCTTTTTTGATCAATAAAGAATTAGGATTAATGGTTGATAAAAAGTCATCAGCCGATCCAGGATTTGGCGTATTAAACAAACGATCATAAAGACGAATTTCAGCTGGCTTAGCAAATTTAGCCGACACCCAATGAATCACCCCTTTAACTTTACGCCCATCTTCAGGATTTTTATTTAACGTAGCTGGATCGTAAGTACAGTAAATAGTTTGGATATTACCTTCTGCATCTTTTTCAACGCGATCTGCACGAATCACATAAGCATTACGTAAACGAACTTCTTTTCCTAAAACTAAACGTTTATAATTTTTGTTAGCTTCTTCTCTAAAATCAGCTCGATCGATATAAATTTCACGAGTAAAAGTTACTTCACGATTGCCTAACTCTGGACGATTAGGATGATTTGGCATGCTTAATACTTCATCAATTGTTTCTGAAAAGTTTTCAATTATCACTTTAATAGGATCAAGCACAGCCATAGCACGTGGCGCATTTTCATTAAGATCTTCACGAATGCAAAACTCAAGCGTGCTCATCTCAACAGTATTTTCTTGCTTTGTTACGCCAATGCGACGACAAAATTCACGAATTGAAGCGGGTGTATACCCACGACGACGTAGACCTGAAACAGTAGGCATACGTGGATCATTCCAACCATCAACAATCTTTTCTGTGACTAACAGTGTCAATTTACGTTTAGAAGTTATTGCATATTCTAAATTTAAACGTGAAAACTCATACTGATGCGGCCGTGCTTCAATGGTGATATTATCCAATACCCAATCATATAAACGACGGTTATCTTGGAACTCAAGTGTACAGAGAGAATGAGTAATGTTTTCAATCGCATCAGAAATACAATGGGTAAAGTCATACATTGGATAGATACACCACTTATTACCTGTTTGGTGATGCTCTGCAAATTTAATGCGATATAAAACAGGATCTCGCATAACGATGAATGGGGATGCCATATCAATTTTAGCGCGTAAACAAGCTTTCCCTTCTGCAAATTTACCTTCTTTCATTTGTTTAAAAAGCACTAAATTTTCATCAACACTACGGTCACGGTAGGGACTATTTTTACCAGGTTGGGTTAGAGTTCCTCGATATTCGCGGATTTCATCAGCTGATAATTCATCAACATAAGCAAGACCTTTTTCGATAAGCTCAATAGCATACTCATATAAACGGTCGAAATAATCAGATGAATAACAAATTTCACCATCCCATTCAAAACCTAACCAGCGCACATCTTCTTTAATTGACTCAACATATTCAATATCTTCTTTAGCTGGATTAGTATCATCAAAACGTAAATTACATTTACCTTGATAATCTTGAGCAAGACCAAAGTTTAAACATATTGATTTAGCATGACCTATATGTAAATAACCATTTGGTTCCGGTGGAAAACGAGTATGCGTTGTTTTATATTTTCCTGCTGCAAGATCTGCATCAATAATTTGGCGAATAAAATTTGTTGGACGATTATCAGTCTCAGCCGGTAGTGAACCGCTCATAAAAAAACCTCTGATTATATATTTCAACGACGAATTTAAAAATTTGTTCGATCACTTTTTATCATTTTGACCAAAGAATATAACAAATTTTTTGTTTTTCGGAAATGGAAAAAACAGACTTTTTATATTGATAAAACAATATGTTTTATTACAATTTATGCATATCTGTGATTTCTGACAAGATAACCTGCAAGTAACGATGATTAAAAATAGATAATATCATTACGATATGTTAAATTTAGTTAGCAGTTTGTCTTTCTCTGACAAATAGCATTGCGGTTATTCCAACCATTGTAATAACTGCCGCTAAGTAAAAACCACTATTTAAACTTCCTGTTTTATCGGCAATCAAACCTGTAAAATAAGGAGCACAAATCAATGCAGTCATGCCAAAAAAATTATACAGCCCAAATGCAGTACTTAATGATACTTTAGGAGCATTATCAGCAACTAAAGCTATCAGTACAGGATTTAAACTAATTTTACCAATAAAACCATATAATACAAGCACTGCAATAAGTTCAATATAAGAATGACAATACACTATTGAAAAAATTGCAATTAGTGATAATGGCATCATAAATAATATTACAGGTTTGCGACGACCCAATTTATCAGAAATATAACTACATAATATTGTCCCAATAATTGAGATCCAAGGCACAATTGATGCAATTTGTGAGGCTTCTATTTTGTTCATGCCCCTTTCTACTTCAAGATAGTTTGGCAACCAAGTAATAATAACAAAGAAAGCATAAATAGAACAAAAGATGGTGATATAAGCTAAAACAAGATTACGATTTTTAAAAAGTTGAGAAAAATTAATTTTTTGAGAACTTGATATTTCAACTAAAGCACTTCCTTTTTCTTTAATACAAAAAATCATTAAAAGAGTAACTATTACTATTGGAATTGCAACCATCACAAACGGTATTTTCCATGAAGTATTGAAAAGCGAAATCATCACACTTGAAAGATAATATCCCATCGCGATACCAAATGACATACCACTACCAATAATTGCACTACCTAATGTTATCCATTTTTTGGGGATTGCTTCGGTAGATAAGGCATATTGTGGTCCATAATAACATCCTTGTGCCGCACCGGCTAATATCCAAAGTATAAGGAAAGTTGAGAATGAAGACGCAAAATATACACAAGCTATAAAGATAGCATAGAGAAAAAATCCTGTAACTAAAACACGTTTACGACCTATTCTATCACCAAGAACGCCTGATGGTATTTGAAACAATGTATAAGCAAGAAAAAACAAGCTCATAATGCCCCCTGTTTGGGCTTTAGTTAAACCAAACTGAGTTTGTAACTCACCTACTAAAGGACTTAAAACAGATCTTCCGGCATAAATAACAATCCAACCCAAAAAGAAAATAACAACTAATCTAATCCAATAAGATTTAGGAGTTGAATGCTTTGAGTCATCGATCATAATATTTACCTCACAGTTCAATAGAGTAAATATTATCTTATGATAGCTTCCTATAAATATATTACAGGAACTTCACAATTATGATTAATTTTAATAATAACGGATTAATTATAAAAAAATAATTAAGGATAGCTAGACTTCAATGAAACCACAAACCTTGCTCCACCAAGAGGGCTGGTAACAACGAAAGCATTACCATTATGAAACTCTGCCATTAATTTGACATAAGCTAATCCAAGACCATAACCACCAGTAGAACGTGTTCGACTGGTATCAAGTCTGGCAAAAGGCATAAAAATCTTTTCACGCGCTTCAAACGGAATGCCTGGACCATCGTCATCAATTTCAATTATTACACTATTTTTTTGTTTTGTAATATTTAAAACTGCTTTATGTGTTGCATATTTAAATGCATTAAGAAGTAAATTTTTAACAATTGTTTCTGCTAAATTAGTATCAATTATAGCTAAAACATCTTGACTATTGCATGTTAACTCAAATCCTTTAGGTTTAAATAGTGCTAAAGATTGGCAAACTTTTTCACCCCATTGTTTTAATGAAACTTGTGTTAAATTTAACTCAATATTACTTTGTTGCATTTTAAAGTAATTTAAGCTGGCACTAATTAAGGTTTCCAGTTCGTTAATATCATCACTCATCCCTTTTTGTAAAAGCAATTTTTCTTGTTCATCATTAGATTCTTCAAGCATACTGAGCTCAAATCGCATACGGGCAAGCGGGGTACGCAATTCATGCGCCATAGCATGAGAAATAGTTTGATTAGTACTAACTAAATGTTCTATATGTGTTCCCATATTATTCAGTACATTTGCTAGCGGTTTAAATAACCAACCTTTAACGTTTTCAGTTCTAGCTTTCAAATTGCCCTGCCCAAGCTGTTCTGCAGTTTGTCTTATGTTTACTAAATCTTTCCAAACTGCACTAAAAGCGAAATAGATTAGAATGAAAAAGATTATCGCACTAAATAGCGCCCAAATAATTAAAAAAACACTTAATGACATAGTGTTAGACTGTAAAATATCGCGCATCACGATAGGGCCTAATTGTAATAAATCACCATCATTTAAATCAATGTAGACGACTTCTTTATCACTATCATAAGAAAAACCAAGATTTTTTAATTCGTGAGAAACTGAATGGGGCAAAGCAATATCGATTGGTAAAATTTCTATTGAGTAGCCAAAATAAGGTTGTAACTCGTCAACAACTTCTTGCAAAGGTCGATTTTTATTTTCGTTAATTCTCATCCGAATCAAGTTTACAGTACCTCGTTGTGACTCACGAAATACAACATGGTCATCAGGCATATCGGTTAACGAGGAAGGTAAAGAGTCAAACACCAATAAAGCGCCATAAGCAATAATACATTGCAAAGAAAGTAAAATAACCAGATAAAATACAATTCGTCGATTGAAAAATAGTGGTTTGGCTAATAAATGGCTCAATGACTGTCCCCTTCACGCATAAATAAATAACCTTTTCCTCGAACTGTTTTAATTCGTGATGGATTGTCAGGATCATCAAGTAATTTACGGCGAAGTCTTGATATACGGGAATCAATTGAACGATCGCTACCGTCAAAATCAATACCGCGAACTTGTGAAAAAATATCATCCCTAGATAGAATGTTTCCAGCATTATTGGCTAATAACCATAGAAGATCAAATTCAGCGGTAGTTAAATCTATCTCTTGCTCTTGTAATATTACTTTCCTATTTTCACCATCTATAACTAAATTATCAAAAATAAGGGTTTTATTATTTAAAGGTATAACTAATTCTTTGCCATTATCTTTTTCAGTTTCTATCTGTTTTCGTCGTAATAAGGCGCGAATTCGAGCAAGCAATAACCTTGGTTCAACTGGTTTTGCCAAATAATCATCAGCGCCAAGTTCGAGTCCTACAATTTCATCAATGTTATCTTCACTGGCTGTCATGATCAAAATAAAGTTGGCGAACCACCCACGTATATCACGACAAATATCAAAACCTGATTTTTTTGGTAACATGACATCTAATATGACCAAATCTGGATTGAGTTGGTGAATTTTTTCTTCTGCACCTTCGCCACTATTATGCCAGTCAACGATATAGCCTTGCCGAACAAGGTATACTTGTATGAGGTTGGCTAATCTTGGGTCGTCTTCAATGATTAATATACGTTCGCTCATTATAGGTTCTCATTACTATAGCTTATACCTAGTGAAACCTCATTATACAGACAATTTCACCCTCGTTACAAAATATATACAAAGAGCCCACAAAGTTTAAATCTTCTTTATGAGAGAATTTATGCCATTATCTATAATTAGACTATTTTAATTTTAAAATGAATACTTTTTCATCAATTGCTACCCATCTTTTTCATCCATCTTATACTCAGCATCAGACCCCTATCGTCTTATGTGATTTTGATGGAACCATCAGTGTTAAAGATGTAACTGATACATTACTAAGTTATTTCGGTCAAGATGGTTGTGATGAGCTCGAAGAATTGTGGGTTAATGGCAAAATTGGTTCTCAAGAATGCATGAGCAAACAAATTGCTTTAATGGATGCTAGCTTAGAAGAAGTCAATCAAGTTCTTTCCAAAATTGAAATTGACCCAATGTTTAAATCTTTTATAAATTATACCCAACAAAATAATATTCCTGTGCACGTGGTGAGTGATGGGTTAGATTACGCAATCCAGTTTGTATTAAAGCGTCATAGTATTGAAAATTTACCCATTTTTGCCAATAAGTTACTTCATAATAATGCTCGTAGTTGGCGACTTGAATTTCCTTATGCCAATAAGGATTGTATTAAACAAAGTGGTAATTGCAAATGCAATCATGTTAAAAAACAACAATATTTTCCCCAAATACTTTATGTAGGAGATGGTACCTCAGATTACTGTGTATCACATAATGTTGATTATGTTTTTGCCAAAGACAAGCTTGTGAACTACTGCGAAAAAAATAAGATTATGCACTGTGCTATCAATAGTTTTGCTGATGTGACCAAAGCGTTAAAACAAGCACAACATTCTTTAATTCCCATCATGATAGTAAAATAATAAAGGAAGAATAATGAGTACAATGCAAGATTTATCTTATTTTTTACCTGGTAATAAAAATGGTGTATTACTAATTCATGGCTTAACAGGTACTCCTAATGAAATGCGAATCTTAGCTAATGGTTTACACAAGGCTGGTTTTACAGTTTATGCTATTCAACTAGCTGGTCATTGTGGTACGGAAGCTGATCTTTGTAAAACATCTTGGCAAGATTGGTACCAAAGCGTACAAGAAGGTGCTAATTACTTAGCCCAACATGTTGATAATGTTTTTGTTGCTGGGTTATCAATGGGTGCGCTATTAGCACTCAAACTAGCTGCTGACAGACCTGATCAGATTAAGGGGGTTGGAGTTTTAGCACCAACTTTTTATTATGATGGCTGGAGTATGCCTTTTTGGGCAAAAAAATTCTTCTTTTTGTTAGTCTATTTTAAAAAATTAGGGATTTTTCAAAAAGTTTCTTTTATTGAAAAACCGCCTTATGGACTTAAAGATGAACGAATTCGAGCCGTCGTATCTGAAAGCATGTTAAATGGTGATGCTGCTTCAGCAGGACTTGCAGGAAACCCATTCCCAGCACTTGCTGAAATGCAATTACTCGCCAAGAATGTGCGAGCACAGCTATCAAAAGTTGTTTCACCATGTTTAATTATGCATTCAGGTAATGATGATATCGCCAATATTGAAACCAATGCAAAACTAGTTGAAAAACACGTTTCTGGCTCAAAAAAACTAGTGATCTTAAATGAGAGTTATCATTTAATAACAATTGATAGTCAACGTCGAGAAGTGATTAAAGAGTGCATCACATTCTTCAATAACATAGCAGAAGGAATAGAAGCATAATGTCACCGTTAGTAATCATACTTTGGGTTAGTAACATCTGTTTTGATACCTTAGGGCAAGTCGCTTTTAAATTTGCGGCTACTTCACCGAATAATCGTGATGGTTGGTATTATTGGCTAGATTTATCAAAAAATCATTGGATTTGGATTGGCATTATATCTTATGTTGCTGAATTTTTATTATGGTTGGCGTTTTTAACCTTAGTTCCACTTTCACAAGGTGTATTGCTGGCCTCATTTAATATTATTACTATTATGCTTGTTGGACGTATTATTTTCAAAGAATTGCTTACCTTTTATCGTTTAATTGGCATGCTATTAATTACAGCTGGCGTCATTTTTGTAGGAATGTCTTAATATGGCGAGATTCTATATTATTGGTTTTTCAATATTACTTTTTTTTGATACTATTGCACAATGCAGCTTTAAATTAACAGCTATCCATGCACAACCTTTAGAAATGAGTATTGATTGGTTAGTACGTGTTTTTACTAATCCTTGGATTTATATCTCAATTACTGGATATATTTTCACTTTTTTTACTTGGATGACGCTATTAAAAAAAGCACCAGTAGGTCCAGCATTTGCCGCATCTCACTTTGAACTAGTAACAGTAATGATTGTATCAATTTGGTTATTTAATGAACCAATTACGTTATTTAAATTAATTGGTACAATTTTAATTGTTTCTGGTATTTTGTTTTTAGCATTAGCGGAAAGCAAATTATCTAAACAGAATTCTTCTAATCACCATTCTTAGATTTGTTTAGAATATTGGAAAAGTAGGTCTGAGTTTTATACTCAAACACCTATATTTTCTCAAACTTTTTTACAATAGTTTATCCTGAAAGGGCTTTTAATAACGTTAGATTAAGTTGATGTTGCTCTTGCTGCCAATTGGAAAGATCATCAGATGATATCATTGGTTGTTTATCTAGTGAACTAAGAAAACGTTTAAACCAATTTGACGACCTCCATATAGAAAGTTCGCCTGTAATATCACTACCAATAAGCCGTGATTTGATTGATGTGATAGTATCAAGGATATGATAAGTTTGTAGTTTACCTTGATCCCAATTGGTATGTACGACTTCCTCACTCAATACATCTTTATCAATTGATAAATAAATCGGCTGTGTACTATGATATTGTTCTGAAAGGAAGCTAGCAATGAGATCAGCTGGTGTAGCGAAATCGCGAAAAGCATGACTTAAACCAATTTTTTTTGCCCAAGCAACATTAACATCTAAGCTCCAATAAGTTAGTTTTTTATGGAAAAGTGGTGACCATCTGTTTTCCCAAAAATGGAAAAGACCAATATCTTGAGATGTAATACCTAATACATGTACATGGCTAACAAAAGGTAAATTTGCCACATAACTAATCCATGAACCACAATGTATACCGAATAAATAACGCATATTATCAGGATGATTATCGAAAACGACAACTTGAATAGGATTACTAGCCGAATATTGTTTAGCTAAACGTTCAATCAATAATAATGAAACATGGTGAAAATCACCACTTCCCATTAATACTGTTCCATATTTATCTGGTAGAGATTGTTGTAACACTTTTTCAAAGTGACAGAATTTTTTTTCGGTACAGCCAAAGCGAATGGCATCCTGCCATTCTATCACATCGATTGTTCTAGCATTATTTATCTCACCTACACTTCTATCGAAATTGAGTATAATCGGACAGGTCATGATACTCTCCCCTTGTCACTTTCAAAGTGACTTATCAATTTGCGTAATATTACACGTAATATTGGATTACGAATATACACTAGATGTTTAGTAAATGTGAATTTAGCACCCAATGATGCTTTTACTTCAGGATCTGTCCAGCCTGCAATATAATAATTAAATCCTTGTTGCAATGCATATTCAAGATTGAAAAACCAGCTTACAAAGTAAAGATTTAGTTTGCGTGCTTGTGGATAAACCATGCCGATATATTTATCAACCAGCTTATTATTTACTTCAAAACAGATATTATAACCAATAAATTCGCCATTATGATGATAAGTGAAGATATGGGCTTTAGCTGCTTTGCTTTGTAACAATTGAACAAAAAATGATTTAGTTAATAAATCAAAATGTACTTCGCTTTGCTGATAAACATTAAGATAAAGTTGATAATATTCGTCTTGAACTGCTTGATTAAAAAAGCATTCATCCCCACTACGCAAAACATTAATATCTAATTTTTCCCGTGATTTTAATTTTCTTCTAAAATTTTTACGACGACTATACGAAAAACGAGAAAAAATTTCATTAATATCAATAAAATCAATAGGTACCCAAGCTAATGCTTGTCCTTCAACTTCAATATATCCTTGTTCTTTCAACGCTGCAATAAGCTGCTTTGAATAGTGATTATCGTGTTCACTTAATAACGGAGATTCTAAGGGAAGATCTTTAACAATCATAAAAGGATATTGTTTAGCATAAGTTATTTTAAGATGTTTAGCTAATTGATTTGCATCAATCTTATCTGTTAATAATGTATATTCCGAAACAGTTGTTCCAACAAAACATGTTTTTGGCTGTAACCAGTGTTGCCATTTTTTATATAAAGGAAATTTTTGAATCTTATATTTAAAATCATCACTTGCGGTAGTAAGTAAATCAAACTTGGCAGAAAAAATAGGTACACCATCATCGCTTAACCAAGCTGAAAAATTCTGTGGCGGATAAGTTAAAAAACTGTCTATTAATTCATTTTTTTCTAACTGATTGATATAATTCATAAATCTAATAAATGATTGGCTATAAAACGCAACCTGCCAACAAAAGTTGGCAGGAAGGAATGAATAAAGTTAAACTATTAAAGTTCTTTCTTTGCACGTGTGATTAATTGATCGAGTAATTCAATACCTTGATCGATTTCTTGACGAGAAATATGTAATGATGGAGCAAAAGTAATAACATTTTTGTAGTAACCACCAATATCAAGCACTAGCCCCATCTTGGTCCCTTTCCAGTCAAGATCACCTGACATACCGATATCAACCATCTTATCAACTAATGCTTTATTTGCTGTAAAGCCATCTTCAGTACAAATTTCTGCTCGAAGCGCTAAACCTAAACCATCAACTTCACCAATTTCTTTATGTTTTTTCTCTAAGGTTTTCAGACCCTCAAGGAAATAAGTACCACTATCCATAACCATCTTTTCATAATCTGTTTCAGAGGTCATTTTTAACACTTCAAGACCAACAGCTGTACCAAGAGGATTTGAAGCAAAAGTAGAGTGAGTTGAGCCCACAGGGAATACTTGAGGATTAATTAATTCTTCACGTGCCCATAATCCACCTAATGGATTAAGACCATTAGTTAATGCTTTCGCAAATACTACTACGTCAGGTTTAACATCAAAATGTTCTATTGACCATAATTTACCAGTACGATAGAAGCCCATTTGGATTTCATCAACCACTAATAAAATACCATATTGGTCTAAAACTTTTTTAAGACCTTTAAAGTAATTACGTGGAGGAACAATATAGCCACCCGTTGCTTGTAAAGGTTCAGCATAAAATGCCGCATATTCAGCTTGACCAACTTTTGGATCCCAAACACCGTGGTATTCGGTTTCGAATAAGCGCGCAAATTCAGCAACTAAATGTTCACCATATTCTTCTGCGGTCATTCCCTTTGGACGACGGAAAGGATATGGAAACGGTACAAACATTGCACGATCACCAAAATGGCCATAACGACGACGATAACGATAGCTTGATGTGATTGAAGATGCACCCAATGTGCGACCATGATATCCACCTTGGAAGGCAAACATTAATGATTTACCGCCCGAAGCATTACGCACCAATTTTAATGAGTCTTCAATACATTGAGAACCACCTACATTAAAATGAACTCGACCTTCATAACCAAAACGTTTTTCCATACCTTGAGCAATCGTTTTAGCTAATTCAATTTTGGTTGGATGTAAGTATTGGCTTGCACATTGTGGCAAGGTATCAATTTGTTTTTTTAGGACATTATTTAAACGTTCATTGGCATAACCAAAATTACATGCAGAATACCACATTTGTAAGTCAAGGAAAGCTTTGCCTTCTTTGTCATACATATAGCTACCTTCACAGCCATCAAAAATTTTTGGCGGTTCAACATAATGTACTGTGTCACCGAAAGAACAATATTTTGCTTCATCTGCTAATAATGTTGCATCATCAGGACGACTATTAATCATTTCTAGACTTGGTTTACTCATAAGTTATCTCACTAATCGATATTCAAACATGATAAAATATGACATTATTATTAAGGAAATTCATTTGTTACAATGTACAATTAATGTATTGATTGTGTGACCATGAATCCAGATGAATAATATTCTATTAGATATAGCATTATTACTTAAATGGATATAAAAAAGATGAAAAAAACACTTTATGCAATTTCTATTTTATCAATAATTACTTTATCAACTATACCTATAGTATCCGCTAACTCAACATCTATCGGATTAGGTATTGGTTGGGGAAATTCTCCGTACAAAAACTATAGTTCAAAATTTTATCCAGTTCCCCATATTGATTATGATAATGGTCTATTTTTTATAGATGATTTATCTGCTGGTATTTATGCTTATAATACAAATAATCAAAGTTTATCTATTGGAGCACGTTACTTATCTAACGAATTTAAACCACATGATTCCGATAATCATCAATTAAGAATTCTTGATAGCCGTCACTCAACCTTATTAGCAGAAATTGAATACTCTATTGATACCAATTTTGGAAGTTTTTCTAGTAGTATAGGGGTTGATGTATTAAATGAAAGTAATAGTTTATTAGCCAATACTGATTATAGTATTCCTTATATGCAAGGTAGCTTAATAATTGTTCCAACCATAGGCATAAACTGGGCAAACAGCAGACATAACGATTATTATTATGGTATTTCTCATAAAGAATCTTCCCGTTCAAATTTACATTACTTTAATGCTGACAGTTCATTCACGCCCTACGCTGAAATAGGAGCACAATATTTATTAACTGATAATATTGCCACATTTGGTAGTATACATATTGATAAATTAACTGGCGATGCTGCAGACAGTCCAATGGTTGATAATAGTACAGTAACATCTATTTATATGGGTATATCTTATAAATTCTAACTTTAGAAATAGGCAAAGTTCAGATCAATAATAAAACTATAGCTGTTTTACAGTTTATAGGCAGTCAATAAAAACTAAACATGCTAAAATAACAACTATAAACACACTTTAGGAACGATAAATACATGCTCTGGTTTAAAAATGCCATTATTTACCAATTGAATAATGACACTTTACTTAACAAAGATACTATTGAAAAAGCAATTAAATCTCACCTGTTTACGCCATGTGGCAACTTAGACACAACAAAAATGGGTTGGGTTTCACCTTATAATGATAATAATCAAAATGATTTTATTGTCGATATGCAAGGACATTTATTATTACGTATAAAAAAAGAAACCAAAATATTACCAGCGCCCGTCATTAAACAAACTTTATTAGAAAAAATTGATAAACAAGAACAAGCTTTGAGTAGGAAACTAACAAAAAACGAGAAAGCTAACTTAAAAGATGAAGTTATGATTGACTTAATGCCAAGGGCTTTTAGTAAATATAATCATTATTGGCTTTGGATTGATACTGAAAACAAACGTATTGTTGTTGATTGTAGTAGTTTTAAACAAGCCGAAGATATTCTAGCAATTTTACGTAAAGAACTTGGAACATTAGCATTAACTCCATTATCAATTGATAAACCGCTTGAACAGATTATGACAACATGGGTTAAAGAGAAGCTCAATTTCTCACCCTTTATGTTAGGTGACCAAGCTGAACTTAAAGATCCACTTGAAGGCAACGGAATTATTAGCTGTAAAAATCAAGAAATCACAAGCGATGAAATGCGCGTTCATTTTGATTCTGGTAAATGGATTACTAAAATGAAAATTGTCGATGAAAGAGGCGTTAACTTTATCGCTAATTCTGACCTAACATTTAAACGAATTAAATTTGATTCTACTATACTAGATGAAAACGAAGATATAAGTTCAGATGAATCTGATAAACGACTTGAAGCTGACTTTTTTATTATGTCAAGAGTGTTATCAAATACAATTAATGATTTCTCTACAGTGGTTAACAAAATATTTTGATAACATTGTTCAAATTTTTTTGAACACAATATTATTAAATGTAGATTTGCATATAAGATATGCTATAATCAAATGAGATTATGTATACCATAATTAATACAACAATAAGTAATTATTCTTTTATTTAAAGTGAAATTTAAACAAAAGGAAACTAAACATCGTCTATAACAACATTAAAGTTGAGGCAAAAAATGAAAAAAACAACTCTAGCTCTAGCAATCGCAGTTGCAAGCTTAACAGCTACTGCAGCTAATGCAGCATATGAAGATAATACTTTTTATACAGGTGCTAAATTAGGTTGGTCTGAACTCTACAGATTAGATGCAAATAAAATCCGTGAAAACTCTAACGTTGGTGTTAGTACTTCTGATCGTAGTAATATTGGCGGCGGTGCTTTTCTTGGTTTCCAAGCAAATCCTTATTTAGCATTTGAATTAGGCTATGATTGGTTAGGTTCTGCTAAATATAAACAAAGTTACAATAGTCAAGGAACACACCGTGATCTAGGTCACAGCAAAGTGTCGGCACAAGGTGTTTCTTTAACCGGTAAATTAAGCTATCCAATATCATTCATTTCTGATGACCTTGATATTTATGGTCGTGCAGGTGGAATGGTAACTATTGCTAAATGGAAAAATAGCGGTTCAGTTAAAGATTATTACGGACATGGTGGTACAAAAACTGATTTATCTCCTGTTTATGCATTAGGTCTTGACTATCGCTTTGATGAAGACTTCTCTACTCGTTTAGAATATCAATATGTTCAACATATTCACACTAAAACTAATGCATCACCAGACGCAGGCTTGTTAACTTTAGGTATTACTTACCGTTTAGGTTCACCAACTGTAACGCCACCAGAAGTTGAAGTTAAAACACAAGAAAACCGTTATGTATTAAATGAAGATGTCTTATTTTCTTATGCGAAATCTGACTTAAAAGCTGAAGGTCGTCAAGCATTAGACAACTTATTAACATCTCTTGTTAAAATTAACCCAACTCAAAGTGCTATCGTTGTAATTGGTCATACGGACCGCATTGGTTCAGATACCTATAATCAAAAACTTTCTGAACAACGTGCAAATTCAGTAATGAAATACCTAGTAGAAAAAGGTGTTCCAGCTGATTTAATTAGTGCTCGAGGTGTAGGCAAAACACAACCAGTTACAGGTACTAAATGTAATGCACTTCGTGGCGCTAACTTAAAAGCATGTTTAGCACCAGATCGTCGTGTTGAAATTGAAGTTAAAGCTCGTAACATTCAAGAAGTTAGAGTTATTGATACAACACATTAATAGTTACTTCTACTAAAAAACCCGGTTAACCCGGGTTTTTTTATTTATATAATATTTATTCATTAAAATTATATAGTCGCTTCTATCTATAAATTACCCATAAAAAAGATTATAATTACAAAAGCATTGTTAGTAATTAAAATTAAAGGAGTTGCTGTGCCTACCGCTATTTGGCAAGATTGTCTTTCTCAATTACAAGAAGAGCTTCCGACAACTGAATTTAATTTATGGATTCGACCATTGCAAGCGGAAATGATTGATAACAAACTCTATATTTATGCCCCTAATAGATTTGTTTTAGATTGGGTCAGGAATAAATATTTAACAACAATATCTCAATTACTAAATAAGCATTTTAATAACGATTCTTTGAAATTACATCTTGAAGTTGGCTCAACTCTTTCGATGGATAAAAAAGTCAAAAATGAACAACCAAAAGCAGAACTTGTTCCTGCTTGGAAAATGACTAAAGAAAGTAATAGTAACCACACTTATCATTCTGGTATTAATCATAAACACACATTTAATAGCTTTGTTGAAGGTAAGTCTAATCAACTTGCTGTTGCCGCTGCCAAACAAGTTGCTCAGAATCCAGGAAAAGCTTATAACCCATTATTTTTATATGGTTCAACTGGATTAGGTAAAACCCATTTATTGCATGCTGTTGGTAATCAAATAATTGAAGAAAAAGACAATGCAAAAGTTGTTTATATGCATTCAGAACGTTTTGTTCAAGATATGGTAAAAGCCTTGCAAAATAATGCGATTGAAGAGTTTAAAAACTATTATCGTTCTGTTGATGCATTACTTATTGATGATATACAATTTTTTGCTAATAAAGAACGTTCACAAGAAGAGTTCTTTCATACTTTTAATTCGTTACTAGAGGGTAATCAACAAATTATATTAACTTCTGATCGCTATCCAAAAGAGATAAATGGCGTAGAAGATCGCTTAAAATCACGTTTCGGCTGGGGATTAACAATAGCAATAGAGCCACCAGAACTTGAAACACGTGTGGCAATTTTAATGAAGAAAGCTGAAGAAAATAATATTAAGCTATTAGAAGAGGTTGCTTTTTTTATTGCTAAACGTCTACGTTCCAATGTACGTGAATTAGAAGGCGCGCTTAATCGCGTTATTGCTAATGCTAATTTTACTGGTAAATCTATTACTATTGATTTTGTAAAAGATGCTCTAAAAGATTTACTTGCTTTGCAAGAAAAACTTGTAACTATTGAAAATATACAAAAAACAGTTGCTGAATATTATAAGATCAAAGTATCTGATTTGTTATCAAAACGTCGTTCAAGATCCGTTGCAAGACCTCGTCAAGTTGCAATGGCATTAGCGAAAGAGTTAACAAACAAAAGTCTTCCTGAAATTGGTGATGGATTTGGAGGGAGAGATCATACAACAGTATTACATGCATGCCGTAAAATCGCAGAATTAAAAGAAGAAAACAATGATATTAAAGAAGATTATTCTAATTTAATTCGAACATTATCAACCTAAAAAAAGAATCAACATTATGAAATTTATTATTGATCGCGAAAAACTTATCAAACCATTGCAACTTGTTAGCGCACCACTCAGTAGTCGTCCGACGCTACCAATTTTAGGTAATTTATTATTACAAGTAAGTGATAATGTTTTATCAATGACAAGTACAGATCTCGAAATTGAAATGATTTCTCATTTACCTTTGATCGAGGCAAATGAGCCTGGTGCAACAACGGTTCCCGCGAAAAAATTTCTCGATATTTGTCGTAATTTGCCTAGTAATGCTCAAATTTCAATAACGGTTGACGATAATCGATTAATCATTCAATCTGGTCGAAGTAAATTTTCTTTAACGACATTACCTGCTAGTGATTTTCCTAATCTTGAAAATTGGCAAAGTGACATTGATCTTTCCGTCCCACAAAAAACCATAAAACGACTTATTGATGCAGTTCAATTCTCAATGGCTAATCAAGATGTAAGATATTATTTAAATGGTATGTTATTTGAAATTGAGGATGGTTTATTAAAATCAGTTGCAACTGATGGTCACCGCTTAGCATTTTGTGCTCAACCTATTGGACAAAATATTTCTGCTGCTTGTTCGGTAATTCTTCCAAGAAAAGGGGTAATTGAACTTGCAAAACTTGTTGGTGATAATGAGGAACCGATTAATATACAAATTGGAAATAATAATTTACGTGTTAATCTTGGTGATTTCACTTTTACATCAAAATTGATTGATGGAAGATTTCCAGACTATAAACGAGTACTACCTCGTAATCCGGATAAACCACTAGAAGTATCATGTGATGAATTAAGAAATGCTTTATCTCGGGTAGCAATTTTATCTAATGAAAAATTCCGCGGAATAAGATTGTATGTACATAACAATCAAATAAAAATCACAGCAAATAATCCAGAACAAGAAGAAGCTGAAGAATTAATTGATGTAAAATATAAATCAGCAGAACTTGAAATTGGCTTTAATGTAACCTATTTATTAGATATATTAAACACATTAAAATGCGATAGCGTACAGCTTTTATTAACTGATGCAACATCAAGTGTCCAGATTGAAGATATTAATGATCAATCAGCCATTTATGTTGTTATGCCAATGCGTTTATAATCAAATCTCATCTAGCTTCTGGTAACGACCAGAAGCTTTATTCATTAATATGACAATTTCACAAATCAAAATTCATCATTTCCGTAATATTGATTATGCTGAGTTATCATTATCTCATCATTTCAACTACATTATAGGTGATAACGGTAGTGGCAAAACCAGTCTACTTGAAGCCATTTATATGCTTGGACATGGTCGTGCATTTAGACACATTCAATCCAATCGAATTATACAACATGAACAACCAGAATTAGTTTTATTCAGTCAAATTAAATCAATCAATCAGCAAACCCGAACAATTGGTCTTGCAAAAAATCGTAATAATGATAATAAAATAAAAATTGATGGTGATGATGGTTTCCGATTAACTGATTTAGCAAAACTTTTACCGATCCAATTAATCACACCTGAAGGTTTTGATTTACTGACTGGAGGTCCAAAATATCGACGTTCGTTTATTGATTGGGGCTGCTTTCATCATTATCCCGAATTTGTTCATCTTTGGAACAATTTAAAACGTTTATTAAAACAACGTAATGCTTTACTAAAACAATATGTTAACTATAATCAATTACTACCTTGGGATAAAGAACTTTCCCCTATCGCTGAAAAAATAAGCCAGATTAGAGCAGATTATTCTCAAAATATTTTCCCTGAGATTATTCATACTTGCCAAGATTTTCTACCTGAATATCAAATTAATTGTCAATATTATCAAGGTTGGGAACATGGTATTGAATATTCCGAAATATTACGTAAACAATATGAAAGAGACAAATTCATTAATTACACTTCGGTTGGTCCTCATAAAGCAGATATTCGATTACGTGTCGATAATATTCCTGTTGAAGATCTGTTATCTCGAGGTCAGCTAAAATTATTAATGTGTGCTTTACGTCTTTCTCAAGGTGAGTACTATTCAAAACAAAACTCACAACCTTGTGTTTATTTGATTGATGATTTCGCTTCAGAATTAGATAATACCAAACGAGAATTATTAGCAAAGCGTCTAAAATTAGCTAATTCACAAGTATTTATTACTGCAGTTAGTCAAGATCAGATTACCCATATGATCAATGAAAATGATAAGATTTTTCACATAAAATCTGGTATAATTTCTTAGATATACAGAACGTAATAAACAATCAAACAAGTCGAGAAATTCATGTCTAATTCTTACGATTCTTCTAGTATTAAAGTACTCAAAGGGCTTGATGCTGTCCGAAAACGTCCAGGAATGTATATTGGTGATACAGATGATGGAACAGGACTTCACCATATGGTTTTTGAAGTAGTCGATAATGCCATAGACGAAGCATTAGCTGGTTATTGTCACCATATTGAAGTAACTATTCATCCTGATAACTCTGTTTCTGTGCGAGATGATGGTCGAGGTATTCCAACTGGTATTCATGAAGAAGAAGGAATTTCAGCAGCTGAAGTTATTATGACCGTGTTGCATGCTGGTGGTAAATTTGATGATAATTCTTATAAAGTTTCTGGTGGTTTACATGGTGTAGGTGTTTCGGTTGTTAATGCCTTATCAGACAAATTAGAATTAATTATTTATCGCGATGGGAAGATTCATCGCCAAATTTATAACCTTGGTGTTCCGCAAGAACCACTTAAAGTCATTGGTGAAACAACGGAATCAGGTACTTATGTTCGTTTTTGGCCAAGTCCAGAAACCTTTACCAATATTGAATTTATCTACGAAATTTTAGCTAAACGCTTACGAGAACTCTCATTTTTAAATTCCGGCGTATCGATAAGACTACTTGATGAGCGCACAGGTAAAAGCGAACATTATCATTATGAAGGTGGGATTAAAGCGTTTGTTGAATACTTAAACAAAAATAAAAACCCTATTCATCCTAAAATTTTCTATTTTAGTACCGAAAAAGACGGTATTGGCGTTGAAATAGCATTACAGTGGAACGATGGATATCAGGAAAACATCTATTGTTTTACTAATAATATTCCACAGAGAGATGGCGGCACCCACTTAGCTGGTTTTCGTGGTGCCATGACTAGAACACTTAACAATTATATGGAAGCGGAAGGGTACAGTAAAAAAGCGAAAATCAGCGCGACAGGCGATGATGCTCGTGAAGGTTTAATTGCAGTAGTATCTGTAAAAGTTCCAGACCCTAAATTTTCATCACAAACTAAAGATAAGTTGGTTTCATCAGAAGTTAAATCAGCGGTGGAATCTACTATGGGTGAAAAATTAGCTGAATACTTACTTGAAAACCCATCAGATGCCAAAATTGTTGTTGGTAAAATCATTGATGCAGCAAGAGCCCGTGAAGCTGCACGTAAAGCACGTGAAATGACACGTCGTAAAGGCGCCTTAGATTTAGGGGGATTACCTGGTAAGCTGGCTGATTGCCAAGAAAAAGATCCCGCTCTTTCAGAACTCTACTTAGTGGAAGGGGATTCTGCTGGTGGCTCGGCTAAACAAGGTCGTAACCGTAAAAATCAAGCTATTTTACCGCTTAAAGGTAAAATTCTAAATGTTGAAAAAGCGCGTTTTGATAAAATGCTGTCTTCCCAAGAAGTAGCGACACTAATTACTGCTCTGGGTTGTGGAATTGGTCGTGACGAATATAATCCTGATAAAATGCGTTATCATAGTATCATTATTATGACCGATGCTGACGTCGATGGTTCACACATTCGTACGTTGCTATTAACGTTCTTTTATCGTCAAATGCCAGAAATTATTGAACGTGGTTATGTTTACATTGCTCAACCACCTTTATATAAAGTAAAAAAAGGCAAACAAGAACAATATATTAAAGATGATGAGGCGATGACTCAATTTCAAATTGCTTTAGCTCTTGAAGATGCATCATTACATGTAAATGATCATGCACCAGCATTAGCTGGGGAAGCATTGGAAAAGCTCATTGCTGAATATCAAAAAGTCGAGAAGTTAATTACTAAAATGGAACGACGATACCCTAAAGCGCTGCTTTCTGAAATGGTTTATCATGAAGTATTAGATGAAAATATACTAAAAGACCAACAGCAAGCGGAAAATTGGGCAAAAACCATTGTAGAAAAATTATCAAGTAAAGAACAACACGGCAGTAGCTATGGTTATTCAGCTCCTTTTAATGAAAAAACACAATTATATGTACCAATCATAAAAGTAAGAACACATGGCGTTGATACTAATTATGCATTAGACCAAGTCTTTATTCATAGTAATGAATATCGCAATATCTGCCACTTAGGAGCACAATTAAAAGATCTACTTGAAGAGAGTGCATTTATTCAACGAGGTGAGCGTAAACAGCCTGTTAATTCTTTTGAAGAAGCTGTTGATTGGCTAATTCGCGAATCTCGTCGAGGACTCACTATTCAGCGCTATAAAGGTCTAGGAGAAATGAATCCGGAACAACTATGGGAAACAACGATGGATCCAACTAGTCGCCGGATGTTACAAGTGACGATCAAAGATGCTATAGAGGCTGATCAACTGTTCACCACATTAATGGGTGATGAAGTTGAACCTCGTCGATTATTTATCGAAGAAAATGCGTTAAAAGCAGCTAATTTAGATTTTTAAAATTGTTTTTTCAATAGAAATAAATTAAAAAACCAGACAACGGTCTGGTTTTTTTTAACAATTAATATCATTCTTTTACCACCTTATTCAATCTATTGAATCGATTAAATAAAAGAATTTATTGACACACAGGTCTATCTACTTTCAGATCTGAAACGGCTTTATTCATCTGCTTAATCATATCTTTTGGACTTTGAGCTATATAAACTTTTCCTCCTGTCATATTAGCAACACAATCAATTTTATGTTCGCCTGCAATATCTACAATATTAATTTTTAGCTTTGGTTTTTTTGTAGCAATATAATTTGCTAATGTACAGATATTATTCTTAGAACAGTTATCTTCACCATCACTAATAATTAAAATATAATCTTCACGTTTAACACCATCAAGCATATTACTTGCTTTCTCTAAACCACTATAAAGTGGCGTTCCTCCACCACCAACAGCCGATGGATTAAGTCTATTTATATTATTTTTTAAAATATTACGGCTGGAATAATCATAAAATTGTGTAGCATTTGCTGCTGGACAATGATTTAAAGTTACAAGCGAAATGTCGATATTAGGTTGTATTTTATCAATACTTGATAAAGCTACTTTTTTACTTGTCGACAAACGACTTGGTAAACGAGTCATCTTCTTATAATATTTAATTTTTTCTTGTTCTGACATATAATTTGGATAACCGTAACTTAAATATTGAAAGAACTGCTCTACTTCGGATGGTGATTCAGCTAGCGTTGCAATCATGGATAAAGAGTTATCAAACACAATGATCATTCTTGATGGGTTAGGATTATTCTTTATCTCTTCTTTAGTAATACAATTCGGAGGATTTTTGACTTTTGGCACTGGTTTAGGTGCATTTTCTATCTTGATATCTTTCTTTTTATCTTCAATTGGTAACTCTTTTGGCTCTAAATTTTCAACAAATTTAGGTTCTTCTTTAGAAGATTCAGCAATTGGTTCTGGCTCTGGCTCTGGTTTTTTTACCAATATAGGAGGAATAATGGTAATTTGAGGTATCGTTTCTGCTAGTTTATCCTTGTTAAATGGATAAAAATAGAACAGCAAAGCACCTAATGCGGCTAATAATAATAAAGATAACAATAATACACGCCACCATCTCCAGAAAGTTTTTGGAGAAATGACTGCTTCTGTAATGGCTGGTTTAGGTAAAACAGGTTCATCAAGACTATAAATTATTACGGGGTCATCATTAATAACAAAAATTTCATTACTTAAACTTTTGATCCGAGGTAACCATAATGAAATTAATTTTTGCTGTTCTTCATCCAATACAATTGTTTTGATAGATGTTTCAACATCATTTATTCGAGTTTGTAACGTTTCTGTTATCTTTTGTTTTAATGACTCATCTGCAATACTATTAATTGGAATAGGTTGACCTTCAAGATTTGTGTTCCAAACTAAATATTGATTATTATCTATTAACTTCGGTACCGCAAAAATCGAAAAAGTACGTTCGGTCAAATAAGGTTTTAGTAACGATAATATTAAATTATATTGATCTAATAAAATGAGTTTTGATGGATTATTGTGATCGACTTTAACTCGAGTTATACGTTGCATTGTTAACCCACGTCCTTATTTCTAATTATTTTCAGACTATCATACAAATCTAGTGTGAAGCCTATTTATGTCATTATTTTTCAATTAATTTCTATATGAAATAATTTTTAGCTTAATATCATTCACAGATAGGTTTAGTAATATTCAAATCAGAAACAGCATTATTCATTTGATTAACAATTTCTGTCGGATTTTGTGCGATATAAACTTTACCACCTGTGCTTTTCGCTACACAGTCAATTTTATGTTGCCCAGCAATATCAACAATATTAATTTTTAAACGAGGCTGTTTAGCTGCAATTTTACTAGCTAATGTACAAATATTATTTTTAGTACAATTATCTTCACCATCACTAATTATTAAAATATAATCATCGCGATTTACACCATCAAGCATTTTACTCGCTTGCTGTACACCACTGTATAATGGCGTAGCACTATTATATTCTAATGGATTGAGTTTATTAATCTTATTTTTTAGTTTTTCGCGGCTGGCATGATCATAAAATGAAGTCGTTTGTGCAACAGGGCAACTGGTTAATGTAACAAGAGCAATATTAATATCTTGTTGTATTTTATCAATAGTCGACAATGCGACTTTTTTACTACTAGATAAACGATTAGGTAACCTTGTCATTCTCGCTTCATAAGCATCAGCTTCTTTTTCTGTCATCATACTAAAATCACTAGCTAAATACTGATCAATAGCCGATTTTGACTCCATTAACGTTAATGTCATTGAAGCCGAATTATCAAATATCATCACCATCTTCGATGCATTATTATTTTTTATCACATCTTCTTTAGGAATACAGTTTCTAGCAACAGGAGCCGGTTCTGGTTCGGGTTTCTTAACCAATACTGGCGGTATAATAGTTAATTTAGGTATCTCATCTACTATATTGGCTTTATTGAAAGGATACAAAAAGTATAACAAGGATCCTAATGCTGCAAATAAAAGAGCTAATATCAGAAAATGCCACCAACGCCAAAATTTTTTCATCGGTATAATTGAAGGCGCAACAACAGGTGGTGGTAAGATAGGATCTTCAAATGTATTTATAATCACTGGTTCACCATTAACAATATAGATTTGGTTACCTAAACTTTTAATTCTTGGTAACCAAGATGAAACCAACACTTGTTGATCCTCATTCAACTGTAAAGATTTAATGGTTAATTCAATGTCACAAATTCGTGTTTGTAATTTTTCTGGTATTTGCTTTTTTAATACTTCATCAGCAACACTATTTAGAAAAACAGGTTGACCCTGAAGATCTGTATACCACCCCAAATACTGATTGTCATCAATTAATTTGGGCGTAGCTAAAATTGAAAAGGTTCGTTCAGTTAAATGTGGTTTTAATAACGTTAACAAAGAATTATACTGATCCAATAAAGACATTTTTTGAAAATCATTATGATCAATCTTAATCCTTATTATTCTCTGCATTTGTTATTAATTCCTTACATTTAACTTTTTTATCAATATTTTATTAAGCACAAGTATATTTATATATTTAACGCTTTTTGTAATTTTTGAAGTTTTATATACAATTTTTCGAGTTCAACTTGTTTTTCAATTTCTGACTTATTTGATTGATTAACTTGTTTAAATTGTTGTTGAATGTCATTAATTTGTTTTTGTAAATCATCACGATCTTTAGCTTTTTCTTTAACTTCATTAGTCAATTTCATTAAGTCTTGTTTAAGTTTGTTTTGCTGAGCTTGTTTTTGCTTAAGACTTAAAGTTGTATCATTTTTTTGTTTTTCTATATTGGCATAAATTTCTTTAAACTGCTGGTTAGCTTTTTGCTCATCTTCAAGAATTTTCTTCTTCTGATCAATACGTGTCTGGTAATTGCCAGAATAGTTACAGCTTATTTTATCCATAATACCCAAATTAGTATTTCTTGGATCACATTGTTCAGGAGTTGTTGAACAACCTACGAGAGAAACTAAAGACAAAAGTGAAATAATAGATATTCTTTTCATAATTAACTGACCTTCACAGCTGAACGTTGTTGAGTAACTAGATTAATTTGTTTTTCAAGTGCAGCAATTTGTTTATGTAATTGACTAATTTCTTTATCTAATCTTGTTACATTTACACCTGATTGTTGTTCTTGTACAGAAAGATTAACCCAATCATTTTCAACTTTTTTAATTCTTTTTAATTTATCATTCAGATAAGCAATATTTGCATCAATTTGAGTCAAATCTTTCTGAACTTGCTTTTTATTCACATTATCATTTTTTATTTGTTCATTTAATGTATGAAGTGTGGCTAAATTTTTATCCAAAACATTCTTTGCATTTTGTGTGATTGATTGAACTTCTAGTGTGTTTTGTTGAAGATCTTGAATGTAAGCATCAATACGCATCTCAGCATCAGCATACTCTTCGCGTTTAGTATCCAAGTAATAGTTTCCTCCCATCATTACACCACAACCAACAGCTGCTGAAGCAAGGCATGTGCGCGCTTTTTCACCTAACAACAAACAGCCAACTCCCATAATACCAACACCTATAGCACAAGCTTGCCAAGCGGATTTACTGAAAAATTGAGCTGTAGTATCTTTAGTTAAAGCAGGATCGGCATTTCTAGTACTTACACCACCTGATGAGGATTGGCAACCAGTTAAAATTATCGATATGCATAAAGCTAATGTTCCTATTACTTTGTTCATTATTTTTTTCCTTTTATCTCATCACAAGACTGTAACCAAGTTGTTCTATCAACCATTCCTGACACAATGTATTGATTAATATGCTGTAAATAAAGTTTTAAGTAATCACTCATGTTGGCTTTACCACTGTTTTGCAAAATAAATTGTGTGGGTTGAGCTTGCTCATTAATGATATTTTTTTCATAATTTGATGCAGTAGTAACGATAGTATCGGCATAATATTTTAAAATAAAGTCTCTTGCATTTTTTGATTCATTGAGTACCTGTTTTAAATTATTGAGCCTAACTTTTGAACACATATTATCATCAGGCAATGTTTCTGTTTCATCTGGATCGCAAATTTCATTAGTCATTGTATTATACAAGTTATTATTGTATTCAAATTTACTGTTTAAATCTGAAACATTGGCGCACAAAAACGCACCTAATTGTAATGCTGACTGTATAGAACGATTTCGTTGTTCATCTCTAGCTTGATTTGCACTACGTAACAACGTATTGAGTTGATTCAATTCTTTTTTTGTTTTTTCATCATCAACTTGTTTAGTAATTTTCTCAAGTTCATTAACAATGTTACTATTTGCGGAACTTGTTGTTTCATTTCCAAGTTCACTCCATTGTTTATCTAAAACTTTAACAGCCTCACTTGAATTCATGACTGAAGTTGTATAAACCAAACGAAATCCAACATCCTGACTCTTGTAAGCACCTTTATCATCATAATAAGGTTTTTCAGTACGAAATGCTGTAGTTATTGACGACTCAGGAGTTAAATAACTGCCACCACGAACAATCATTCCTCCTTCTTGCCCATGATAACGATCTAACTTATTCATACGAAAAGAGTCAAACATCATTTCATTTGCATTACCCAAAATATCATAAATATCCAGCGGATTAGGCTGTAATCGACCAATAAGTTGTAGCTTACCATTAGCAGATTTTGCTCCAGAAAACCAAGCGTAATTTTCTAAGTTAGCTGTCATTGGAAAGTGGTTTTCACGAAATTCAGATTCAGTTACTTTTGTACCACCTCGTGCCGCATATTCCCATTCAGTATTATTAGGTAAGCGAAAATACCCTTGTGGAATCTTGTTTAATTTAGTTTTTGTCTGATTTTCAATTAACCATCGGTTATATTTATCAGTAAATGCAATAGCATCAAACCAACTAATATTTGTCACTGGAAATATAAGTAAAATTTTTGCTGAAGGGCAAGTATCATTCATCACAGATTGATATTGCAATGCTGTTACTTCATACTTACCTATCAGATAATATCGTTCTTTACCGTTATCTGAAAAACTACCCGAAATATAATTTGGAGTTGCATATTCAGCAAAACCAAGCTCTTTTTGGTTGCTACCCAGAATAACTTTGATATCATCTAATGGTTTATTTGTAGGTGTATAGACTTTCTTCATCACCAAGCTACCATCACATGGCATTGGTAAAATAACATCATCGTTCGAGGGTTTAGGATTATAAAAACTAGTATCCCATGGCTCAGCATAGCTGATGAAAGGAAATAAACTCATGCCTATAAATATTAATACACAAAATATATTTTTTTTAGTATTAAACTTCTCGTAAACTTTCAGCTGGCTGGATTTTAATGGCACGTTGACCTCCTATAAACACTACGATACATGTAATAAACATGTTCAACATAAATGCAACAACCAGATGATAAAATTGTAATCGACTTACAATAGGTTGTGAAACTAAATTTTTCCCTAAAACATTGTTAAACGCATGATTTCCTAATAAAAATAGAATAAGAGATACAAAAAATGCCAAGCAACTCAACATTACAGCTTGGTTAATCAAATAAAGCATAATATTTTTTGATTGAAAACCAAGCAAACGCATAAAAGCAATATCTTTACGCTTACGTTCAATGTTAGATAAAAATGAACCAATAAATGATAAAATACAACCAAAACCTGCAGTAAAAGCAATTACACTAAATATAAAACTAAATACCCGATCAATTGCTTTTATATTCTCAATTGCATTAGATTGAGTACGCGTTTCAATCTGCTTTTCTCGTAACTTAAAAGATAGCGGCGCCACATTATCTAGCGAATTCGCATAAATACGTGCTCGTGCAAATGAAGTATGGTTTGGGGGATTAAGTTTACCTGTTTGAGTTGCAAAAAGGTCACTTTGATAACCATCATAAAAATTTTCCATAGCAATCAATAAATTTAATGAAACAAAAGCAGCTGTTCGGCTATAACGATTTTCTGGAATAATGCCAATAACGTCTAATTCAGTTACACCTTTTTCGAATTTACCATCAAGTTGTCTTGTAATAATTAGTTTTATCCGGCTACCAACAGTAACTTGCATTTTTTCCGCCGATAAAGCACTTAGTAAAACTTTATTTTCATTATCAATTGTAGGTAGATCGTTTGTAAGTGGATCTCCACTAGCCGTTGGTATGATCTCAGCGTTACTTACAAAATGGCTTGAATCTTTTATTAAATCGGCCTGAGTATTAAGCGAGCGAGTTAATGGGATGACAAAAGCGGTTTCTGGTTGCTTACTTATCCAATCAAACACTGCATCATCAAGATGTAAATTCCCTACAATTTTAACTTCCAAATTTTGAGGATCATTAAGTAGTTGCTCACGAAGCTGTGAAACAACCCCATACTTTAAACTAAATAATAATAATAACGGTGTAATAACAGATATAACCGATGCAATGATGCAAAATGAAACTTTTTTGTCATACCATAAATCAGCAAACGACAAACGAATAATGAGCAACCATTTAGATATTACTTTAGCCATTTTTTATTGCCTATCATGTAAAGGTAAAAATTCTGATGAATGTGAGGATACTAACTTAGCGGATAAAGTGAATAAACCTTTAGTAGAAACACGTTGCCAATCATGAGTAACTATTATAGCTGCAATATTATCTTGTTTTGCCTGTTCAATAATTAAATCAAAAAGTAAATTTGCATTATAAGGATCGAGAGCAGAGGTTGGTTCATCTGCAAGCAATAATGCTGGTTTATGGATAATTGAACGAATAAAAGAAGCTCGTTGACGCTCACCAATCGATAATTGTTTAGGATATTTATTTAACAAATGAGAAATGCCTAGTTTATTTATCAAATATTCTAACCGTGAATTATCAACATTTTTTTGTAATAATTTAAGTGGCAATAAAAGATTATCATATATCTTCAAAAATGGCAGTAAACCACCAGTTTGCAGCATAAATCCTAAATATTGAGCACGTATATTGGCTAATTGATTTATATCATTGTTATTAATCAATTTAGCAATATCAAGATCGTTATTGTCTAAAAAAAGTTTAAAGTCATCTATATTATCTGGTTTGAGTATCATACCAATCATTTCAAGCAAAGTGCTTTTTCCCGACCCACTGTCTCCTTGAATCACAACAACATCCCCTGCTCTTAATCTCAATTCAGGTAAACAGACTCTAAAAGAAGAGTTACCCGTTAATCGAGAAATTTCAAGTTGTTTTATTACTAACATTTGCTTTACGGTAACATTTCTAATGGAATAGGATAAACATTATCTCGTGGATCACTTTCTTCAGCTAATGATATCCAACGATCAACATCGGCATTACATTTTTGGTAGTAACGAATTTTGCTATTTAAATTTCGAATAAATTTTTCTTGCTCTAACCCGCTCATACTTTTCCAAGTATCTTGATCAAGAGCTGTGACATCACTTTTGTATGGAATATTATCTAAATATTCACCTAATAAACCTAAATCGGCAATTTTAGTCACTGAATCTGATTTTAATTTATTTGGATCTTGTCCCATAGCTGCAGCAACAGAACGTAACTGGGAAAACATATCATCAGCAGAAATTAACCCATCATTAGCCGCATTAGCTATTTTACTGACAATATCACTTAAATCACTTAATTGAGATTTGGTCAACAAGATACGAGGTTCGGCTGTTGGTATCGTTGGGTTAACAAAATCTTTATCAGCAATCCATCCTTTGAAAACTGAAGGTGCTTTCGTACCATTCGTACCACCTAAATAAGCAAGTTGCATCGCCTTACTTAATAACAATGCATCTTTTAACATATTGGAGCTATCATCTTTAGCGTTAATTGCATTACCTACTGATGCTTCACCTTTATACGCTAGTTTAACTTGTTCTGACAGAGCTTTAGCTAACAAGTCTACTTTACTACCAAATTCATTTACATCACCGGCATTAACAGGATAATAAAGTGATTTATGGATATAATCATTATAAGTTAGATCTGAATACTGAGTTGCCGCAACTTGGTGATCTTTTTCACCACTTGGTGTTTTTAAATGTAATGCATAAATAGCAACACCCTTATGTTGAGCTTCAAGTCTTAACTGCGCAGCATCCATTCCAGTACTGGAAAGTTTATCATCGCCAGGAATAGCACTAGCATCAGTGATCAAAATCATATAACGTGCGCCAAAGCTATTCCAATTAATATCATTTAATGCTTTTGCAATACCAGCATAAGAATCTTCAGCAAAATAAGCAGTAGAAACAGTCGCCTGTTTGAGAGATGAACTTAACTGCATAAAATCTTCTCTATTTTGTACCTTGTTAGGATCAACAAAAATCTTTGTTAAAAACTCTAACTTATCCGATGTTTGTAAACTTGAACGGAATGAAACTAGACCAAATTTTACTTGTTGTTGTAAATTTTCCTTTTCTATATGTCGATATACTTGTTCAACCGCTTCTTTAGTTCTTGAAATATAAGGATCCATTGAAATAGTCGAATCTATAACAAATACTATCGCAGCTTTGAATGGCGCTACCTGATTGATGTCATTATCAGAACTTTGTACATTAGATTGAGCGTTATTATTTTTTACCAAATCATCTTGCTTACTCACTGAAGCAACTTCTAAAATACGCTCATAAAATCCTTTACCATTCATTACTTCTTCACCTTGTAAAATAGGTAATAAATAAAAATTTGATTTAAAATCAACATACTCTTTTGGCTCTTGAGCAATAATTTCAGGGACTGATTTATTGTTTTTAAGTGCCTCTCTAATCGGTTTTAACAAAGTTTCAGGTTGATTTGCATCAACAAACGTCGTAAGTGAGGCTTTATCTTTAAAAAATAAGAGAGAATCACGATCAACAGGGTTAGTAAAGACTAATGTCATTTGCATATTCCAAGCGATAGCACATGCATTATTAATCCAACCTATGGTTTTTCCATAAGAATCTGGACCAACACTAAGCCATTGTTGATTATTATCCGTTTTACGCTCATAAACATAATAACGAGAAAAGGCAGGCACTGATTGACCAGTAGAATCCTTAATATCTTTTTTTAACTCACAAGTTGGAGTACTAAGAACTCGCTGGTAAAGTGTTGTTTTACCCTCTTGCTTTAATGGTTCTATAGCCGAACTAACCAAAGGTAAACAAGTAAAACTAAATCCGATAATTAATGTTGAAATTACTTTTCTTTTCATACTTGCACCTTATTATTTTTGCAATTCAGCTAGACGCTCTTTAGCCAACGAGTTATTAGGATCATTATTTAATGTAGTTTCATACCAATAAATCGCCGTTTCCTTATCTGTTTTAAAGCACGAGTTGTTATGATAAAATTTTTCATCATATTCTTTGGCATAAAGTAAGGCAATTTTAGCATTTAATAAGGATTGATTCGCATATAACCGCTGAGCAATATTACATTTATTCACTTGTTTTGCTTGATTGATTAACTCAATTAACACATCAGTATTCGGTTTTGACTGTAAACATTGTTGAATAAAGGTTAAATCATCACTTGTTACATTAGCGACATTACACTGACTATTGCCTTGTATTGAAGTATCTGAAGAACTTTTATCTTGAGAAAATAAGAAATACCATGCTAATGCACCAAGCCCACTTAAAATCAGTATTATTATAAAAATTAGGATAAATATCCTCAATTTACTTTTTGATTTAGTCGGTTCTGGAGTAGAGATAACTTCTTGTGTAGTTGCTAGTTCTGGTATGACTTCTATCTCAACCTCAGGCTCTGTTATTGCTTGATTTTCTTCTTTAACAGTTGGTAATTCAGATTGAGGATCTAAAGATTCGATAGTATCTGATTGAACCGAATTCGAATTGTTCTCATTTATCTCAATCGTATTTTTTTCAATAACCTGTGGTTGTTCTGTTTGAATATTCAAAGCAGAGGATGGAAATACTGTTTCACCAATATTAACGACTCCACGATCTGTATAACTTTCATTTTGTTTATCACGAATTTGAATAAGAAATCTAACACTGTTTTCTTGAGATAATAAAGAATCAACTAGCCATTCATCAACATATCCAATTAATTGCTCATTATCTACTGACATATTATTCAATGAATGCCAATTTTTTTCTGGTCCCCATTGATTAAGACCGGATAAATAATAATTATCTTGGTTACGTTGAATCAATATATCAATATCAGCACTGCCATTCCATTTTTGTGCCAAAAATCTAGCAATACCTGGTTTATACCCTTCTAATTCAATTCTTAGTGCCATGATATCCTCTATTTCACAACTAAGAGTTTATCAATATAGATTGATAAACTTTTCATAATCCAAGATAGCTTCATGCTACCTTATTTATTTAATGACGATAAAATGATTGTCACTTAATTTATTTAAAATAACTATTTTATTTGTGATTGTTTAAAGAACATTAAAATCTCACCGAGTCGAGAGTTTTGTTCTTGACTTATTTCACGCCCAGCATGATGCCCAACATTTTCTTGAGCAAGCATAGCAAATGCAATAAACCAATCAAATATAGCAAATTGAGAATAATTTTTAGTCTTATCATCAAGTACTGGTAGTGGATGTGATAATTGACTTGAAAATTGGCTCAATGGTGAAGAAAATATTGGTTTACCTTGATTGACTCGGCTCATTGGTATTTCAATAGATTGTCCTTGAACAAAACCGAGACATGCAATGAAGTCTGCTAATAAAGTATGTATAGTGCTCACTTGTCTAGACTCTAAATCATCGCGTTTACTACCTGTATTTTCATTTTGCAATATTCGTTCAGTTAAACTTGCTTCAATTTTTAGACGATTTGCTGCAGTAATAAGCTCTTCGACAATAAAAGATAGTGATTTTTGCTCCAAACCAAAAAATTGTAAAATATGTTTATCTAAAACAATATTTCTTAAATACTCTAGCCATGTAGTAAATATTGTTTTAGCCAATTTACATTCAGTAGGTAAAATGGTTACTGGTTTTACATTAGATGAGAAATTATCATCGGAAAATAATTCAAAATCGGTATTCAATCCAAAATCGGTTGATATATCATTACCCATATCATCATGAGCTTCGTTTTTAGATGTATCAGTACCTGTTTCACTAGTATGATAAAGCGCACGAATGGTTTGTTCAGGTAGTTCTAATACTTTAAGTAGTTCACCCAGTAATAAGGCTTTTCCCTGTAGTTCTTTAACGACATCAGCGATAATCTGTTTTTTCTTACCAAGTTCTTCATCATTATCTGCCTGATACCAAGTATCAAAACGCATATTAATAATATAATCAATTTTTTCATTGAGTTGTTCAACAATGCGTTGTTGTTTGATTTCAGTGATAGCAACTTGTTCTAAATATTGGCTAATTCTTCCGATACCACCATCATTCAATTTTAACATGGCATCCCATGCCTGATCTGGATCGTTAACATACTCTTTGATATCAGGATCTTCAACAAATGTATTTTTTAAAATTTGCATTTTTTCTTGATAAGTATCGTTGTAAGATAATTCAAGTTTTGTCTCTGCATCAGTATTTAAAAATGGTACATCAAAACCTGGTTTTCGTACTAAAAAAACATTGTTGAATTTATGTTCATTAAACCAATTTGTTAACCAATCATAGTTACCAAAACGTTCTAAAATGGTTTGTTGTAGTAATCCACCTTTACCCCAACTATTTTTAAGATTATCTTCTGATAAAGTTAATGAATTGCTAATACGTTTATCGAACATAGTAATAGCCCATAATAGCCCAGCTTTTTTAGTCGCTCTTTTTTCTGCTGACTCTCCTTGGGTTTTATCTATCCAACGTTCAAGAACGGGACCAACATCGTTAACATCAGATTGTTTATCTGATGGGGTACAAACAACAAGAACATTCATTTCTTGATTATCAGTGTATTTTTCGAAAAGATAAGCTACTTTACCCCGTAATAAAAGTTGAGCAATAGGATTACCTTCTTTAACATCTGAAATAGAAGTTAAATTTAATCGTCCCCGATATCCTGGGAAATCAAGCAAATCAACTTTTTCAAACGTAGGCACACGCGTTTGATTTACTAATGGAAAAGTTAATTCAGCGGTTAAAAAAGCAAGTTGAGCCAGAGAAATCGAGGTTGGTACACCATTTTGAGGAGTAATAGTTACTGATGAGTCTCGATCAGTATTTAATCGATCTAGGATGTCGACATTCATAATACTGTCAATTTGTGACTTAGTACCATTATTATCTTTAACTAATACTGAAATTGGTGCATATACTGTACTAACATAATTTAAGCTAGCTAATGTTGTCGCTAATTGTATATAGACAGCCGTAATTTCACTGATACCACCCCATAAAACTGAAAAAAGTGCACTACGTTCAGAAGTTTTGAGATACGGTAGCAAATACATTGCTTTTTCCCAATAACCTCCTTTTAATCCTTCAAGCGAATTACCAAAATTTTCAGCTAGATAATCATATAGATCAACAATATCATCTTCAGTAATACCACCGGTATATTCATCTTGTTTTTTACTTTCAATATTTTGAATCAGCTGATTTAATGATGAAAATTCGATTTTATTACTGATTCTTTGTTGATCAAAATCTTTAAAATAAGCATTAATTAAAATTTTAACAATTTCAATTTCTTGAAAGAGTTTTAGTTCTAAAGGATAATTTGCAATACCTCCTTTAGCTATTCGGCTAAAACGAGTCACCAGACCCGTTGCCTCTTTACCACTACCGACAGGATTAACATGATCAATAAAATCTAAAATTTCATTATCAACAACGGTTTCAAGTTTACCATTTTGACCTGCTGCCAATGCTGAAATTAGATAAGATTTTCCTGCCTGCGATAAACCAAAAAAACCAACTGCAACAGATTTACTTGATACATCACCTAACTTTTTTGCACTATTACGAAGACGACGAAGATCGAGAATTAAACTATCAGCTTCATTATTCAGACGTTTAGATGAGTTACGCGTTTGATCCACCCATTCAATGGCCTTTGCAGATGCTTGATAAACCTGTTCCCAGGATTTAGGTAGTTGTTCGTTTAAATTTTTCATCGTTTTATTATTCCACTATCAAGCCAATATTGTGTGCTAATTAAACCTGAATTTACCATTGTATTTAAATTTAGCTTTATATCCTTAGTTTTGTTGCAGGCACGCCCATCTGAAGCTTTAACATCTTTAATATAGAAATTCTCAACCGTTTTTTGTTGGTTTTTTATTCCTAATGTTACTTTTAAAACTACACCTTCCGCACTGAGCCTTTTGGCAACATCGCCATTTTCAATCGTTAAGATATAAATTGGTGATGCAGGCCAACGATCAATTTCTAATTGTTTAAAGCCGAGTCTAGTTGTCCCTCGGATCTCAAATGAGATATCAGGAAAATCATAATCAGGATCATCTAAATCAATATCTCGATAATAAATATTTTCATCTTTTATCATATTTAAATTATCAAGCAGACCAATGTATTTAACCGTTGAATATAAATCGATATTTGATGATCTAAAATAAAAATTAGATAGTCTTAAATTCTTACTTAAAAAACAGAGCATTGCCCCAACAGCTGCTGTGGTTTTTGGATCATCAATTCGTTCTTGTTTATGAAACGGATACCACCCTCCCGTATAATAGCCATGTAATGGTAAAATTCTTCCTGAAGGTATTGATAAGCGGGAACGGAAATAACTTTGAACGCCAGGTAGGCGTGATGGACGACCCGTTAACAACAATACGTCACATTGATAACAACTGATAATTTCAGATAATGCATCAAATGTCTTACAGATATTATAATAATCACCACGAATGAATAAGTAATGAATACGTTTCAAATTAATCTCTATACTGAGATCAAGCACTGAAAATGTTGGATTATTTAAAGCTCGTCTAATCGGTTCATTAATAAAATTCAAAACATGATCAGTCATAGATGTATGCTGTAGTAACTCACTGAAAGTTGTGTTATACACATGTTGATCTGCATGAAGTGGATCGTAAAGCTCATATTGCTTTAACACTTGTAATCCAATTGGCGTAAATAACTGTAAGTTGAGCTGTTGGCGTAATACAGCATCTTGAATAGAAAGTTGCTGTGAACCAATAATCGTTGATAAAATTGGATTTGGATCCGTTAAACCTGCTTTCTTTAAACCATTGGTTAATGAGGTCAATACAACATCTTGAATGATATCAAGTAAAATATCATCCCCAGCAACTTTAAATCCATCACGAAAACGTTGAATAGGAACAATATAAGTATTACTACCATTTGTTTGCTTACTGCTACCATAATCAAGCTCGTAGTCATTAATAACTAGGTCAGTTGTACCACCGCCAATATCAACAGTTGCGATTGTCAGTTTTTGCTTATTAACTTTATCAGGACGAACTATTGATGCAATAAATTCTTCACTCCGTCCATTATAATTATTTTGTGTTTCATTAAACAGATAAACAATTTGACCGCAGGTTGCTTCATCCCATTGAATATAAACTTCAGGAATATTTGGCCAAATACTATTTAATTGATCAGGATTACTAAAATCAATATTACTATCTGAATTATCCCAACCAAGACTTTTCCAAACAAGTCCTATAGCTTGATAAACACAACTTTTAAAAATTGCCTGTTCTGGTTTAGGCATTGCTGGTGGAATAGTTAAAATGATAGAACGCAAATTACGGGGAGTTTTAGCATGTTCAAGTTTATTACGTTGAGCAACACTATTTATTTGCATTAAAGCATGCATTAAAACTTCACATAGCATGAATGTCATTAATGAACTACGCGAGTATTTTGGATGGAACACTGGCATTTTGCGGTCATATTCTTCTTCAATATCATTACTTAAAATGTGTAGTGCTTCACCATATTCATTAATTAAACTTGAAAAGGGTTCCGCTGTCGCAAACGGTTCATGATCACTTTTTACATAATGAGAATTAAAGCGCCAACCTTGTTCATATTTATCTTTATCCCATAAATAGCGTTTTGGACTTGAAAGTCCTGTTGCTCCCTCATTACCTTCACGTCGACTTGCAAGACGGCTAGCCTCTTTACCTACTCGCACGATACTTGGCCAGCGAAAAGTATCTCGCCTCCCACTTTGTAAAGAAAAATGTTCCTTACCAAAGAAAGTCTGAGCAAATTCAACTCGACTTTCAAAAGGTTCATTGTAAATATGTTCTGGTTGGGTAAGATCTCGAATTTCAAGCTCATAACGATGATTTAAACTATCTTTATCTTGAATATGATCCTCGATTAAGATCCCGCAAGTTCGACTGTTCCCAACATCAAGAATCATATCGACAGGAATTGATTTGACAACATCATTTTTATCGTTTGATACTATTTTGATTGTTGGTAGCTGTATTGAATCTGCGAGCAAATTAAGAATGTTCAGATAATGACCATAATAAGCTTTATTACTTATTTCTAATTCAATATCATCTTTGTGTATTTTTAGCCGTTCAGGCTGAGGAGCCAATTCTTGGAACAAGTCAATTAACCAACTTGTTATCCATTTTAGTTCTAGATACCAAGAAACCTGATCTGAACGATGTGCCAGACTGAATACTGAACCTGTTTTTACATCATTTTCAGTAGGTGCTAAGTAAACAACGTCTTGCATGTTTGCAAAGATTTTAGTATCAAATGCAAAAGTTATACGATGTGTATTGCCATCAGGATCTTCTCCTTCTGGAACGCTAACAATCCTTACGCGACTCCAATTATGAGGTCCTTTATCAAATCGTTCAGGCGGTATTGATCTCAAAACAGGAACAGGCAACCAAATACCATCATACAATTTTAATGATTGGTCAACACTAATCTCTTGTGTAGGGGTTACAGCAAAAGAGAGATTATCTGGTACAAAAAATTTACCATTATTACTATCTTCAATTAATCTAACTAGCGCCCCACTTTCAGAAGGATCAATAAAACTACCATTAATTTTACTGCGCCATTGATTATCTTTCCAATCTATTTTTAGTGCAAAATCAAGAAATTGAATTCCACTATTCATTATCAGTGTAACTTCTTGACCATAATTGCGTGTTTCTGGAAGCATATACAACCTTATTGTTTTTTCATCGTAATTGGGAACGAAGTTCCGTTATCATAAATTCCCTGGCAATCAGCTTGATTATTGTTGCCTGATTTACACTGAATCTTAGGTAATTGATATTTGCTATTATCACTACAAATAGCTTGGTTATTACTACCAATACTTAAATTAGCATTTTGAATACCACTATCAACTTGACCAACACATTTAACGCCATCACTACGAGTAACGGTAACTTGGCCATTTCCATCTTTAAGTTCATAACTCAATTGTAATGGTTTACCTGTAGCCTTATCTTGAATTCCTCCACTAACAGACCATTGCCCATCCAAAAATTTAGTGGAACCTTGCTTTATTTGATCTGGAGATAATGTTAAGTTATCTACCTTATCCGGATTTATATTTGTATCAGAATTATTATCTTTATTTGACTCTTGAGGTATTTGACCTTTATTATCCTCATCTTTTGAGCCATTCAAATTATCTTTTTTATCAGTCTCAGCTGTGTTAGGGACACCAGCTTTGTCATCTTTATTATTTAAGGCGTCTGGAATTTGATTAATATCACCATTATTATTTTCAATATTGTTTGGTATTGCATTTGGATCAACAGTATTAAGAGCATCCCCTAGAACTTCAGTGTTAATAGGTACACCATTTGCATCAACTAAATTTTTTGAACTATTTTTGATGCCATTAATAACATTAATTTGTCTATCAATTATTTGATCTTTCGTTTTTACTTCTTTTACATCTTGTTTTTCATCTGCTGGCAAAAGTTGATTAATATTATTTTCCTTTGCTATTTCATGATTAATCGAAATGTCCACATTTTGTCGACAACCCCGTAACCCAAGTATTGCCAATAAAAGCAATAATAAAAGCAATAAACCAAGTAACCACGCCCACCAAAGTTTCCACCATGGTTTTTTAATTACCTCTGGTTCAGTTACTGTTGATGCTAAAGGGATTGGTTGTTGTATAGATTTCAAACAATTAAATGGTGAATTATTTTGCGGCGTTTGTGGATAAACAAATCCCCAAAAGGTAATCACTGGTTTACCGTTAACAATATAAACAAATTGATTACTAGGAAAACGTATTGCCATCAAATTTGGTTCAGTGCTATCAATATTATTTTTTGGATCATAAATCAGACGACTAAAAAGTAATTGATCACCCGCTAAATTTGGATTGTTCGCAAGTTGTTTACCCAAATTGATAACTTTGTTTTCGAATTCTTTGAGTAAAATCAATGCTTCTTCTTGCTCTGATTCACTGGCAGAGGTCCAAGGAACAATATCATACTGTCCATCAGATTGAGTTGAATCAAAAGGAATATACCAATCAATAATATTACCTTGATCATTGCGTTGTGGAATAGCTAAATAATCAGCATACTGTTTACCTAACTTTACTCTAAACATTTCACGAATTTGGGCAGCAACTAAATAAGCGGCTTTACCGTCATGCCCCAGCATTTTGAAATCTTTTATATCACCACTTCGCAGTAAAGTATTTACCATATATTCCTTCTTATTAATTGTATTTATATTGTTATTATTTTTTTTATAATTGTATCAATTTTAACAAAAAAATTTATTATTGTAATTGTTAAACTCACCGATATTATGTCTTTTATATTTGAATGTTAATTAAAGCTTTATATATTTATTACAGAAAATAATACATTAATAAGTATTAATACAACAAAAATTATAATAACACCACTTAATAGAGTGATTCCCTTTAAATCTTATACTGAAACGTATGCATAACCTGAAACTTTTTTACAAAAACTCTTTATTGCAATTGTTTTAAAAACTCCTCATCAGTTAAAACACGTAATGGTTGCATATCACTTTCACCTTTTATAACCAAAGAGGGATCAGAACGTAAACATGCTCCGCCATAATGTCCACCTACAGTAAAAGTACATAATTGTAGATAACGATCATCAACCTTTGGCAAACACCAGAGTTCTTGATAAATGTTTTCTTGCTTAGCAAACTGTCCTACTGTTTTATCAAGAATCTGTTCTTGACTGCTAACTAATTGAATATCACTTCCCCGACGACCTGCAATAGGTTTAATGGCATAACCTTTTTTAATTAAACTGTCATTAAGTTCAAACGTTGATTCTAATAAATAACGGTGATTAGGGAATAAAGACCACAAAACAGGTAAAATAGCTTTATTACTTGGAATAACCGTCCATAAAGGTTCAAAAACTGAAACTTCAGGTCGTAAAAGCACATCAATTAATCTTACCGCATTTTCAGGATGCCAAGTGCGAATTGGTAAGCCGGCAATCTGAGCTTCACTTTCTTCTCGTAGTTGCTCTAGAACGGTTTCCCATGCCCATGTTTTCCAAACACATGTGACTTGTCGATCTTCATCATCAACTAATCGACCTCGCTTATCCCATTTTAGCCCATTAAGTCCACGTAGAATCTTGCTACTAAATCCTGCTTGGGTAAGGGCTGTTTGCATAAACAATGCATGATAATTTTCTTCACTATCGTTATCTTGCATAATATGAACAAAAGCTTGTGCATCGCTATGTGTCCAACAATTAGCTAAAGAATTGAGTAAACCACTACTTGGATTGACACCCACATTTAATCCTGCTTGAATTGCCCATTTATCAAGAATGTGTCCGGCTTCAGTATGGCAAGAAGCTGAATCAGCGTTATATTCGTAAACTTTAAAACCTCGTTCATCCATGCAAAAATCTAATCGTCCTGTGATCATTTGATAGCGACGCTGTTGCCATGAGAGTCTAAGCCTTGGCCATAATATTTCCGGAATATTAAAATTAATTAATAAGCTATCATCTTTTAATACTTTATCAGTAGCATGTAAATACATTAAATGTAATTCATTGGTTGCACGAATTAACTCTTGTTCCGCGCTTTCTGAAATGGTGAAATAACGATATTGATCGTCATGGCTGATTGCATGCCCTGTGGCTGATACATAGGCATTTTCGAGCGTATCTAATTCATTTAGCCACTTTTTATCAAATTGGCTTTCATTTTCAATATGAGCACTGTGGATCGCTAACAACGGCTTAGGTACATTAGGTTGTGACAAACTATGTTCGGTATTATCTGTTTGAATCATCCAACCAAGAATCGTTGTATCATCAAACGTATCATGTAACTGATAACCGCCATCTATCCTTGTCATAGCAAGCTCACGAGTCCATTGCTGACCAATAGGCAAACGTGTATGTCTTACGTTTTGCTCAGCGATCCGAATTTTATCTTCAAATACTTCGGTAATAATAGCGACATGACCGGTACGATCAAAAAATCCTCCATCATCCCAAACTAATAATGCACCTGCTTCTGGTGCACGTTTACTGCCATTGGCAAATGCTTGTAAAGGTAAAATCGCTTCATTAATAACATGTCTTAAAAATCGTAACGAGAATATCTCATGCGCCATACCCACATCGGTAAATACAATACCGTGATTTAAAAATAAAAATCGCCTAGCAAATTCGACACATTGCCATTTATATCCCATATATTCATGACCAGAATAACTGCGAAATGAGGCATCATTAGGGTAAAGGTTGGAATCTAATGTTTCATAATCAGATGAATAAATTGCAACGCCTCCTGGCGCATAACCTAATAATGTACCAAAAGATTCTTTGTTATTGGACAAAGATGACATGCTGTATTAACCTTATATTTATGAACAAAATGCAAGATAGATTTATCAAGCTATGTTAGAATTTCCCTATCATAGATCAAATTATAAGCTTTAAAAAGCGATGTTTATATTTCATATTACTTGAAGAAGTATAAACAGCCTATATATATTCGTTATTCTTGGTAGTCATACCAATAAAATGAACTAATAAAATGAGAAGTATAAAATTATGCAACAAACAAAATTAAATGAACTATTAGAGTTCCCTTGTTCATTCACCTATAAAGTGATGGGAGAAGCAAAACCAGAGTTGGTTGACAAAGTTGTATCCGTAATTCAACGCCATGTGCCTGGTGATTATACTCCATCTATCAAACCAAGTAGTAAAGGTAATTATCATTCTGTATCGATTACTATTAATGCAACACATATTGACCAAATTGAAAATCTTTATAAAGAATTAGGCGAAATTGATATTGTAAGAATGGTTTTATAATTCATTGCTTTTTTTAAAATTTTTTTGCAAAATAGAGTCTCACACTGCAATAATGAGGCTCTAATATGAAACCAGAAACCATTGCCATCCATACTGGCTATACACCCGAATTAACAACCCACGCTGTTGCTGTACCTATTTATCAAACCACTTCTTATTCTTTTGATGACACACAACATGGCGCAGATCTTTTTGATTTGAAAGTGCCTGGCAATATTTATACAAGAATTACAAATCCAACTAATGCAGTACTTGAAGCAAGAGTTGCGGCCCTTGAAGGCGGAGTTGGCGCCTTAGCTGTAGCATCAGGTATGGCTGCCATTACTTATGCAATTCAAGCAATTACTTTTACTGGTGAAAATATTGTTTCAGTTTCTAAGCTTTATGGTGGAACGTATAATTTATTTGCTCATACATTACCTAACTTTGGTATTACAACTAAGTTTGCCCCTCACGATGATCTTGTTGCTATTGAAAAACAGATAGATAACAAAACTAAAGCCATCTATTGTGAAAGTATAGGTAATCCCGCTGGCAACATTGTTGATATTGCGGCATTAGCGGATATTGCTCATCGTCATGGTATCGTTTTGATTGTCGATAATACTGTTGCGAGCCCTGCACTTTGCCGACCGTTTGAATTTGGAGCGGATATTGTCATTCATTCCCTCACTAAATATATTGGTGGACACGGCAATAGTTTAGGTGGAATGATTGTTGATTCAGGTAAATTTCCTTGGAAAGATCATGCGGATAAATATCCAATGTTAAATCAACCTGACCCATCTTACCATGGCGTTTCATATACTGAAACATTTGGTACTGCTGCTTATATAGCGCGTTGTCGTGTTATACCATTACGTAATATGGGGGCAGCATTATCTCCATTTAATACTTTTTTACTATTACAAGGACTCGAAACATTATCTTTAAGAGTTGAACGTCACTGCCAAAATACCCTAAAAGTCGCCCAATATTTAGAAGCTCATCCTCAAGTTAGCTGGGTAAATTATGCTGGTTTATCAAATCATCCAGAACACCAATTAGCCATAAAACAGATGGATAATGGTTTGCCAGCTGGTATTTTATCGTTTGGTATAAAAGGAGGTAAGCAAGCTGGAGCTAAATTTATTGACGCATTAAAACTGATAATTCGCTTAGTTAATATCGGCGATACTCGTTCATTAGCTTGCCATCCAGCCACCACAACACATAGACAACTTAATAATGAAGAGCTGCAAAAAGCAGGAGTCAGTCAAGAAATGATTCGCTTATCTATTGGTATCGAACATATTGATGATATTATTGCTGATCTAGAGCAAGCCCTTACAGCTGCTTCGAATTGACCTATTATGCAATAGAAAAAAGTCAGATAGCTAAAAACTATCTGACTCTTTTACTAAAATCAATTAGCCTAAGATTTTAGCTAATTCTTTTGTAACATCAGCAACTGGCTGGGTTCCATCAATACGGAAATACTGTGTACGACCTTCTTTAGCTTCATGTTGATAATAACTAATCAAAGGTTTAGTTAAATCATGATATTCAACAAGACGTTTACGAACAATTTCTTCGCTATCATCTTTACGAATAGTTAGCGATTCACCAGTAACATCATCAATATTTTCAACTTTTGGTGGATTGTGACGTATATGATAAACACGACCAGAAGCAGCATGGATTCGTCGTCCACTCATACGATCAATAATCACTTCATCAGGCACATCAAACTCAAGTACATAATCAACATTAATACCAGCAGCTTTCATTGCATCAGCTTGTGGCACTGTACGCGGAAAACCATCTAATAAAAAACCATTAGAGCAATCACTTTGTGCAATACGTTCTTTAACTAGTGCTATTACCAGCTCATCAGTAACAAGTTTTCCTGCATCCATAAGTGATTTTGCTTGTAAACCTAATGGACTACCTGCTTTTACTGCGGCACGTAGCATATCCCCAGTTGAGATTTGTGGGATACCATACTTTTGCATAATAAATTGTGCTTGGGTTCCCTTTCCTGCCCCAGGTGCACCTAATAATATAATTCGCATTAAATAACCTCTTATAACTTTAATATAAATAGTTTTTTCTATTCTGGTAAATAATGAAATATCACTTTACTACTTGATATTAAACCATCTGTTTGACAAATATAATTGATCGAGCCACAGCCTTTAATCATTTGCGCATTTTGTTGGCAAATTGGACATATATATTGTTCAATGTAATGTTGTTGGCATTTAGAACAACTAAAATGTTGAGGAGAAACACGACTCATTTTTTCATTACAGTTCGGGCAAATGCCTTCTTGCCCATGATTAACTGCTATTTTTTTTGGCATAATTTATTTTCGACCTCGAACATGTTTCATCAACCGGCGACGTTTACGTTGCTGTGATGCTGTTAAGCTATTTTTTCGACCTTCAAATGGGTTAGCTCCTTCTTTGAATTGTATTCGAATTGGCGAACCCATAATTTTTAATGAACGTCTAAAATAGTTCATTAAATAACGCTTATAAGAGTCAGGTAAATCTTCAACTTGATTACCATGAATAACAACAATTGGTGGATTATAGCCACCAGCATGTGCATATTTTAATTTTACTCGACGACCACACACCAAAGGAGGTTGATGATCATCTTGTGCCATTTGCATTATTTTTGTTAGTAGTGCCGTATTTACACGACGCGTTGCACAATCATAAGCTTCTTGAATGGAATCAAATAAATTACCAACTCCACTACCATGTAAAGCAGAAATAAAATGTACTCGAGCAAAATCAATAAAATCAAGCCGATCATCAAGAGTCGTCTTGACTTGTTCTTTGATGTCTTGTGATAAGCCATCCCATTTATTAACAGCGATTACAAGTGAGCGACCACTATTTATAATAAAGCCAAGTAATGATAAGTCTTGATCTGATACTCCTTCTCTGGCATCAATAACTAAAATCACAACATTAGCATCTTCAATTGCTTGTAATGTTTTAATGACAGAAAATTTTTCAACGGTTTCGGTTACTTTACCTCTTTTACGAACACCTGCGGTATCAATTAAGACGTATTCACGCTCATCACGTGTCATTGGTATATAAATGCTATCTCGCGTTGTTCCTGGCATGTCATATACAACAACACGCTCTTCACCTAATATACGATTAGTTAGTGTTGACTTACCAACATTTGGGCGACCAACAATAGCAACCTTGATAGGTTGATTTATCAGTGATTGAGTATCATCATCATCAAGGACAAGATCATCATATGACTCGGGCAAATCGTTAGATGATTCATCGTTAACAAAATTATTTTGATGTTCATCTTTGAATTGAAAAATAGGCTCTAAAACAGTCTCAATTAATGAACTTACTCCTCGACCATGACTAGCAGCAATTGAATGAATCTTACCTAATCCTAGCCCATAAAAGTCAGAAATAGCAATATCAGCATCAATACCATCAATTTTATTAGCCACTAAAAATGTAGCTTTCTGGCGGGAACGCAAGTGTTTAGCGATAGCATGATCAGCAGGCATAGCACCTGCTCTAGCATCTACTAAGAAAAGAACAATATCTGCTTCTTCAATTGCTTGTAGGGATTGTTCTGCCATAAAGCTTTCAACCCCATCTTCAGTTCCATCAATACCGCCAGTATCAATGACGATATATTCATGTCCTTGAATTTCGGCTCGCCCATATTTACGATCACGAGTTAATCCGGGAAAATCAGCAACTAATGCGTCTCTAGTTCGAGTTAACCGATTGAATAAAGTCGACTTTCCAACGTTTGGACGACCAACTAGTGCTATAACTGGTACCATGTATATTCTCTATTTACCTTAATTTTTTATAAACGCATAAATATCACCATTTTTAGCTTGAACAATTATTTTATTGTCTACTATTAATGGTCGCGATATTAAACCACTACTACTTACTTGTGTTTTAGCAACGATTTCGCCACTATCTTTATTTAGAAAATACAAATAACCTTCAAAGTCACCTACAATAATATAATCTTGGTAAACAACTGGATCGGTTAATTGACGATGTAAAAGGCTTGGTTGGGTCCAGTCCAGTGCACCACCTTTTTTAGTGATAGCTTGAACATTATCATCCTGATCAACAACGAATATCTGTTGGGAATCAACAGCAAAACTATGAGTTGAACCTAATTGCTTACGCCAAACAACTTGACCATTACTTAGATCCAATGCTGCAACATATCCATTATAACCAACAGAATAAACCAAATTTCCTTCAACAACAGGTGTAGAATCAACATCGTTCAATTTTGCTATTTCAGTTGAACCTGTCGGTTGAGAAATACGTTGCTGCCAAATGAGTTGGCCATCTTTGATATAGTAAGCATTTACTCGCCCACTATCATCCCCCACAATTGCCGCACCATGAACGACCGTTGGTGTTGAATTGCCTCTTAACGACAAAGATGGAGTATCAAGAGTTACATCCCACAGTTCTTCACCGGTATTACGGTTTAGTCCTTGTAAAATGCCATTAGCAGAATGAATAATCAATTTATCCTGAGAAGATACAGGTCGAGCAAGTACTTCGCCGTTTACTTTTTTTTCCCAAACAACTTTACCATTACTACGATCTAAGGCATAAACAACCGCCCGTTCACTTCCAATGTAAACATATTTGTCATCAACGCTTACTCCACCAGAAAACAAAGCTGTTTTGCTACTAAAAAATGTGCTTTGGGATAAATTTACATCCCATATAGTATTACCACTTAATAAATCAATCGCTTTAACCTGTCCACTGCGACTAGCAACATAAACAGTATTATCATAACTAGCTGGACCTAATAATGAGTAAATTTGCGTATTTCCCGATGTACTATTTCGCCATATTTGCTGAATAGGAAATTGGCTTTTCACTGTTGGTGAAGGTGAAATCTGTACAATCTCTTCTTCACCACCAAATAAGGAACATCCTGCAAGTGAGCAAATTAAAACACTGGTAAAAAAATATTTTGTTAACTTCATATTATATGCCCCTTATAGCAGGATAAATTAATTTTTACTTTCTTCTGTTGCTGCTTTGTTCGCTTGTGACTCTTGTTCTGCCTTATCTTTTAATGCTTGTTCTTCCTGTTTAGCTTTTAAGTATTGTGCTTCATTTAATTTCATTTTTATATTTGTTTTTAACTCATTAGTTGAGGATGAAGTCAACGCAAGGTTATATGCATCAACAGCATCACTATAACGAGCCATTTTCACAAATATATCACCACGAATATCATTTACAATGGTCATCCAACTTTTTTCAGATACCTTACCTAATGAAGTTAAACTATCTTGATATTGCTCTTGTTGATATTGTAAACGAGCTATTCGAATGTATGCGATTGCTTTAATGGGTTCTGCATCCGTTTTCTTTAGAGAATCCGTTAGTAAAACTTGTGCGCCTGCATAATCTTTTAATACTTCGACATAAAATTTAGCTGCATTAAAACTAGCAAATACACTATAAATAGTGTCGTCCTTTTTAGCAAAGGCGACTAATTCATTGACAGAATCGGGGTTACTATTATCCAATTTCGCTATTAATTGTTCATATCGCTCTGATGATTCAATTGACTTATCTACTTTATAAGATTGCCAGTAACGCCATCCATAAAAAGCTAGTAAACCAATTATGATAACTGCAACCATTATTTTCCATGTTTTTGCAAAAAATTCTTTAATCTCCGAAAATTGTTCCTCAGGCGTTAATTGATGACTCACTTTTTTCTCCTATTATCCTTTATAGTATAGCCAAACAAGTTTGAATAATATTTGTTTGCGCTACTTCAACTTGTTCACCGTTTTGTAAATTTTTAATGGTTACTGTTTGGTTTGCTATTTCATTTTCACCAATAATAACCGCTATTTTAGCACCTAATTTATCAGCCTTGGCAAATTGTTTCTTAAAATTACTGGAACCATAATTGGTGACAATGCGTTTTTCAGGTAATCCATCTCGTAATTGTTCTGCTATGCATTGTGCTGCTGAGATTGTCTTTTCATCACCTGACGAAATCATATAAATATCAATTGAATTATCACAGTTCAATGACGGGTTGACTGCTTGAACTAATAAAACTAAACGCTCAACACCCATAGCAAAACCAACAGCTGGTGTAGGTTGTCCTCCTAGTTGGCTAACAAGACTATCATAACGACCACCACCACAAACGGTACCTTGTGCTCCTAAACTGCTTGTTACCCATTCAAAAACAGTGCGATTATAGTAATCTAATCCACGAACTAACCGTTGGTTAATATTGTATTTGATACCAGCATTATCTAATAAGCGACACAAACCATCAAAGTGCTCTTTAGATTCTTCATCCAAATAATCAAATAATTTTGGTGCTTTATCTAATAAATCTTGTATAACAGGATTTTTTGAGTCAAGAACTCTTAATGGATTAGTATACATTCTACGTAGACAGTCTTCATCCAATTTATCTTTGTGTTGTTCAAGGAAGCTTACTAAAGCATTACGATAATTTGCTCGAGCCTCAAGAGAACCAATTGAATTAAGTTCAAGAGAAGTATGCTGTTCAATACCCAGCGCTTTCCAAAAACGAGCTGTTAATAAAATAAGTTCTGCATCAATATTTGGTCCTTCAAGCCCAAAGACTTCAACACCAAATTGATGAAATTGACGATAACGCCCTTTTTGCGGTTTTTCGTAACGAAAAGCCGGTCCTAAATACCAAAGTCTTTGCTCTTGGTTATAAAAAAGACCATGTTCAATACCGGCACGAACACAACCTGCTGTAATTTCAGGACGCAGAGTAATGCTCTCATTATTACGATCATTGAATGTATACATCTCTTTTTCAACGATATCTGTGACTTCACCTACCGCTCTTTTAAAAAGTGCAGTATCTTCAACAATAGGTGTTCTAATTTCGTTATAACCATAGCTATTTAATACGCCTTTAACGATTTTTTCAATCTGTTGCCAACTTGCACTTTCAGTTGGAAGTAAATCGTTCATTCCACGTATTGATTGAATTTTTTTATCTGTCATTTTTTTATTCACTTTCTTTTAAAATTATAATTCAGTTGTTGAAATTTTATTTTTCAATAATAATGCTTTAGCACGGATTTTAGCTTCTAATTCGTCAATCATTTGCTCATTATCAATACGGCCTATTCGCACACCATCTTCATAAAAGCCACTTTTATTATGACCGCCGGCAACCCCCATAGTTGAAGCTAATGCTTCACCAGGGCCATTGACCACACAACCAATAATTGAGACATCCATAGGTGTAATAATATCTTCTAATCTTTGTTCTAATATATTTACCGTATTTATCACATCAAATTCTTGACGAGAACATGTAGGGCATGCAATAAAATTAATGCCTCGAGCCCGTATACGAAGTGATTTTAAAATATCAAATCCAACTTTCACTTCTTCTGTAGGGTCGGCAGCTAATGATACACGTAAGGTATCGCCAATACCTTCTGATAATAACAATCCCAACCCTATAGCCGATTTAATAGCGCCACTACGAACTCCACCAGCTTCAGTAATACCTAAATGCAATGGTTGCTTAATTTGCTTAGCCAACAATCGGTAAGCATCAACTGCTGTAAAAACATCAGAAGCTTTTACACTAACTTTAAACTGATCAAAATTAAGCCGGTCAAGTATATCAACATGACGCATAGCTGACTCTACAATTGCTTGCGGAGTTGGCTCCCCATATTTTTCTTGTATATCTTTTTCCAGTGAGCCTGAATTAACCCCTATGCGAATTGGAATATTTTTATCTTTAGCACAATCAACAACCGCACGTATTCTTGATTCGTTACCTATATTACCAGGATTTATCCTTAAACAGTCTACTCCATACTCAGCAACTTTCAGAGCAATGCGATAATCAAAATGAATGTCAGCAATAAGCGGAACTTTTGCTTGCTGTTTAATAAGTTTAAAAGCTTCTGCTGCATCCATTGTGGGAATAGAGACACGAACAATATCGACGCCAACACGTTCAAGAGCTTGAATTTGGGCTAAGGTTTTTTCAACATCTGTTGTACGAGTATTTGTCATCGATTGAACAGCAATTGGAGCCCCACCACCAATAGGAACATTGCCGACATAAATTTGGGTAGATTCTCGTCTAATAATAGGTGAATCTTGATGACTCATAACATGCCTAATTATATTACAAAATAACTAGCCAGCAATCTTAACAAGATTTAAAGCAAAAGTCTGTATGAGAATAAGAAAATTTGCTAACTATTAACATGTTTAGATAGTGATGGAGAAATATAGTGACTAACTTCCACAAGATTACTTTTATTTTCTTTATTAACATAATATAGGGTAACACCTAATGTACATAAAAAAACTAGAACAATCATAAGAAATATTTTTTTTCCATGTCTTTTTTTATATTTTTGTGAATAATTTTTCATTTCATAGGATTGGTAGTGGTGGGATAATTCATCAAGATAAGGTTGGTATTCATCAGCGGATAAACCTACTAGTTCAGCATAAGAACGGATATATCCTTTAACAAAAACAAAAGAAGTCCGAATCAATTGTTCTTTTTCAATGTCATCAATTATCGTTTTACGGACATGAATCTTATTGGCAATATCATCTTGAGTGAATCCCATTTGCTCTCTTAAATAGGCAAGCTTTCCTCCCAATGAAATGTTATCCATTATCCCCTCATGTATATAATAATCCAGAAAGATATCTCATTTTTACATATTTTGATAATTAATCAATTTTTTTCGCACTAAACCACTGAGTTGGTTTTGCTATTTCATCTTGTGCTGCAACCAATTGTAATTCATATTCATTTTGTTTTAAAGTTTCGAGCATAACAGCATACACCGCAGCAGTAGTATGTTCTAAAGCTTCTACCAATGATTTTCCAAGTAAAATATTAGCTAAAAATAATCCACTGGTCATATCACCAACACCAACCGGTTGTTTTACACCAAAATCAACTAACGGTCTACTAATGTGCCATGCTTCATTTTGAGTCACAAGTAACATTTCAAAACGATCATTATGATATCCTGCTCGGCTTAGATGTTTAACCAAAATAGCTTTTGGTCCTTTTTCACATATGGCTCTGCAAGCTAATATAGCCTCATCAACATTATTAATGTGTTGTTTACCGTTAAGTTCTTCAAGCTCAAGTATATTGGGTGCCATTATATCTGCCATAGGTAATGCAGTATTACATAAAAATGCAGATACACCTGGTGCAACAAAGCAGCCTTTTTCAGGATGCCCCATCACTGGGTCACAAAGATAAATAGCATTTGGATTAACAGCTTTTACTTTTTTAACAATCTCAATAATGGCATCACCTTGTTCTGGTGATCCCATATAACCACTTAGTACTGCATCGCAACGTTTTAATTCATCAATGGCATTAATTCCATCAACAATCTCAATCAGATGAGATGCAGGCATTACCGTTCCAGTCCATTGATGATATTGAGTATGGTTAGAAAATTGTACTGTATTTAGAGGCCAAACATTTACCCCTATTCGACGCATAGGAAACACAGCAGCACTATTTCCCGCATGACCAAATACCACATGTGACTGAATCGATAAAATACTTTTCATGGAATTATCTCCAAATTAATAAGCAATAATATTTTTTACCACGACGAAGCAAAGTATAACGATTAAAAAGTTTATCATTATCTGAAAAACGATAATCAGTTGTTGTATTACGTTCACCATTAATTGAAATAGCATTCGATTCAATCATAGTTCTAGCTTGCCCTCGTGATGGTGCAAATTGAGCATTGACAATTGCTTGTTGTAAATCAACATCACTTTCAACATCAAGCGTTGGCATGCCATCTTGCGCAAGCTGTTCTAGATCGGCTTGGGATAAATCACTTAATCGCCCTGAAAATAAGCTTTCAGTAATTCGTTTAGCTGCATTTAGTCCTTCTTCACCATGTACTAGACGAGTAACCTCCTCGGCAAGAACATATTGAGCACGAGGAGCAACACCACTATTTTTATCTTCTTCCGCTAATGCATCAATTTCACTTAATGGCATAAATGTAAAGAATTTCAAAAACCGATAAACATCAGCATCAGCAGTATTAATCCAGAATTGATAAAATTTATACGGACTCGTCTTTTTAGGATCAAGCCATACTGCACCACTTTCGGTTTTACCAAATTTAGTTCCATCTGATTTTGTGATCAAAGGTACGGTCAAACCATAAACTTGTTTTTGATGTAAACGACGCGTTAAATCTATACCACCCGTAATATTACCCCACTGGTCAGATCCACCAATTTGTAAAACAACATTATGAGATTTATTTAAGCAAGCAAAATCATAGGATTGTAATAGACTATAAGAAAATTCTGTAAACGAGATCCCTACTTCATCGCGATCAATACGTTGCTTGACAGATTCTTTGTTAATCATGGCATTAACCGAGAAGTATTTACCAATATCACGTAAAAATGTTAGGACGTTCATGCCACCAAACCAATCGTAGTTATTGGCAACAACAGCCGATTGTTCACCACAATCAAAATCTAAGAATGGTGAAACTTGCTGTTTTATTTTTTCACTCCATTCAACAACTGTCTCTTGAGTATTAAGTTTGCGTTCAACGGCTTTAAAACTAGGATCACCAATTAATCCTGTCGCGCCACCAACTAAAGCAACAGGTTTATGACCTGCTAATTGAAAGCGTTTTAAACAAAGTAACGGTACCAAATGCCCTAAATGTAGGCTATCGGCTGTTGGATCAAAACCACAATAAAGCGCAATAGAATTTTGTTCAATTAGTTCTATTAGTGCTTTTTCATCAGTAAGCTGAGCAATAAGTCCTCGCTCTTGCAGTTGTTTGATCACATTTTTTGTCATAATATTCTACCTATTAATTTTTTTACGATTTATATCTTATTTTAAATAATAATCTATTGTGTCTTGTTATGATAACGTTTATACGCTTGTTTGAAATGATCTTCCACTATTTCATTAGGTTTTTTATCAAAAAGGCTAAAAATAATAATGCCAATAGAAGCAAATAAAAATCCAGGAATAAGCGAATAAAGATTAAACCAATTAAAATTAATCCAAAGTAATACAGTTACTGCACCAATTATCATGCCGGCTAATGCTCCGTTACGTGTCATACGTGCCCAAAAAACAGAAAATACAATAATAGGACCAAATGCCGCACCAAAACCAGCCCATGCATGGCTTACCAAATCAAGTACACTGTTATTTGGATTAATCGCTAATAATATTGCTACAATTGATACAATTAGTACCATTATACGCCCGACCCAAACAAGTTCTTTTTGTTTTGCTTTTGGTCTAAAAAATGCGCGATAAAAATCTTCTGTTAATGCACTTGAACAAACCAACAATTGGCAACTTAGAGTACTCATAACCGCAGCTAAAATAGCAGCCAATAAAACACCTGCAATCCAAGGATTGAAGAGTAATTTTGACAATTCAATAAAAATACGTTCATGTTTACCATCATTGATTAGATAGGCTAAACCAGGGTTATGAGCAAAAAAAGCAATACCAAAAAAGCCAACAGTAATTGCGCCTCCTAAGCATAAAATCATCCATGTCATACTAATTCGACGAGCATTTTTCATTACATCATGCGAGTCTGCAGCCATAAATCTTGCCAAAATATGAGGTTGACCAAAATATCCAAGCCCCCATCCCAATAGTGAAATAATGGCAACAAAATCCATATGAGCAAATAAATTAACATAATCAGGATTAAGTGATTCAATATAATTCATTGCATCAGTAAATCCACCAGCGTTCACCATAACCATAATTGGGGTTAAAATAAGTGCAAACATCATCAAACTAGCTTGAATAGTGTCAGTCCAACTTACTGCTAGAAATCCACCGATAAATGTATAAGCTATCGTTGCTCCAGCCCCAGCTAACATTGCCCATCCATAACTCATACCAAATGTACTTTCAAATAACTTGGCTCCTGCAACTACACCTGAAGCGCAATAAATAGTAAAGAAAATAAGAATAATAATGGCTGAAATAATACGGAGTAATGAGCTTTTATCATCAAATCGGCGAGCAAAGTAATCGGGTAATGTTAATGAGTTATGGTTAATTTCAGTAAAAACACGCAGTCTTCCAGCAATCAGTAACCAATTTAGATATGCACCAATGATTAAACCAATTGCAATCCAACTTTGCGAAATACCAAATAAAAAAACAGCGCCAGGAAGCCCCATTAATAACCAACCACTCATGTCAGAAGCTCCAGCAGAAAGTGCTGTCACAACGCTACCGATACGACGTCCACCTAATATATAATCACCAAAGTTTTGTGTTGCGCGAAACGCAAAAAAACCAATTGCAATCATTCCTAAAATGTACACAGCAAAGGTGATAATCATTGGTAACGACATTTTTATAATATACCCTGTAAAATGAAATTTAAAATAGTTGGCTAGCTTACCATAAAAAACTTATGCTAAAAAGCAGGCGATTTATAGATATCTATAAACAAAAAAACTAAAGATAACCTGATGCTAATATTAAGAATATTTAATTTATATTTTAATAGCGATATATCTTCATCGGTATAAACTATTTAAAAACTAAATTTAACCTACAGATAAACCCTAAATTAGGGTATATAATAAATGACAAATTACTTTTTCATATAATCATTTTGTGAAACAATTAACTCGAATTCAGATTTTAGAAAGACTAAAAGAACATATTAAAGATCCTACAACTGAGCTTGTATACAAAACGCCTTTTGAATTACTCATTGCGGTTGTACTTTCAGCTCAAGCTACTGATATTAGCGTCAATAAAGCAACGAAACCATTGTTTGCTGTCGCCAATACTGCTGAACAAATTTTAGCCCTTGGCGTTGATAAATTAAAAGATTATATTCGCACAATCGGCCTCTATAATAGCAAAGCCGAAAACATCATAAAAACATGTAAAATATTAGTGGATAAGTATCAAGGACAAGTACCAGAAAATTTTGATTCACTTATTGCATTGCCTGGTGTTGGTCGAAAAACAGCAAATGTGGTACTAAATACCGCTTTTGGTTGGCCAACAATTGCGGTTGATACCCATATCTTTCGTGTCAGTAATAGAACGGGTTTTGCTCCAGGTAAAACAGTTGAGGCTGTTGAAGAAAAATTACTAAAGGTTGTTCCAGAAAAATATAAAATTAATTGCCACCATTGGTTAATTTTACACGGTCGTTATACTTGTATTGCTAGAAAACCCAGATGTGGTTCATGCGTAATCGAAGATCTATGCGAATTTAAAGATAAAATTTACCCTGAGTGAAAAAATAATGCTAAATAAATTCAAATTAACCCACGATGATATCAATTTATTTAAAAATAGCCTTGGAGATACCAAAAAGATAAAGCAAGATACTGTGCTCCACAAACCACAAAAACGCTCACAAAAAGTAATAGAAACCCAAAAACAGCAACATGAAAAAGTTAATACTGAGTTTTATTTTTCAGATGATTATCAACCACTATTACAAGAAGATCCTATTCGTTATAGTAGAGAAAATGCAGATCCTAACGAAGTCAAAAAATTACGACGCGGTTTTTATGAACCTGAATTTTTTTTAGATTTACATGGATTGACACAACGAGAAGCAAAAAAAGAGATAGCCGCGCTTATTGCTGCGTGTTTGCGAGAAAAAACACCATGTGCATGCATTATGTATGGACATGGAAAAAACATATTAAAAAAACAAACACCAATGTGGCTTGCTCAGCATCCACAAATTATTTGCTTTCATCAAGCACCGAAAGAATTTGGGGGCAATGCAGCATTACTCATTTTATTTGATATCAATGATCAATCAGCTAATAATTAATGATAACTAATTGAAACATATAAATGTAAATGTGATAGTCTCGCCAAATTTCTATAACTAATACAGGATTTGTAATAATTTGTAGCAGTATAAGTATATTACCAATGAGTAACGAAAATTGTATAGAGATTTAGCATCGATACCAAATGGAAGTTTTTACTATGAGTTTTTACTATCATTTATTACTACCATTAATCACTTTCATATAATATATGAGTAACATAAAAATGATTAAAAATAAGTTACTACTTGAATATAAACACTTATTGTCAATATGATTGAGGTTAAATTTTTACGTCTCAATACTCTAAATAGCATGAAAATAAAAAAGCCAGCCTAGGTAAACCAAGCTGGCAAACATTGGAAGCAATGTGAGCAATGTCATACTTCTTAGAAGTCTTTCGACGTTCTAACAAAGTACGAATTGATGATAATGATTCTCATTATTAAAAGCAAGCGTTTTTTTTGACTTTTTTAAAATAAATTTTTCATGAATTGTTTTACGAATTAGATCAATATCTAACCAAATAAAAAAACAAAAGAAACAAGTAGAGGCGGTAGCCTCTACTTGTAATAGATAATTTAATAAAGTAGTTAAGTTCAGTAGAATATAGAATAGAGACTTATTTATTTTTGATAGATGAACTCGACACCCTCTTCATCACTTTCGTCCCAATCATCAAAATCATCATCGTCAAAAGCTTCATCCATTGCTTGTTGGTGATAATCATCCCACATAAATTCTACTTTTTCAGGTGATGATTCTTCTTGTTCAGCTTCACGCGGATGAGCATTCATGTATTCCATCAAATCCCAACACAAAGCTTTTACACCCTCATGATTAACAGCTGAAATTAAATAATATTTGTCTTGCCAATCAAGTGCTTTGGCAATTTCTGCTGCACGCTTAGCGCTCTCTTCGGCGCCCAACACATCCATTTTATTAAATACTAACCAACGTGGTTTATTAGCTAATTTTTCACTATACTGATGTAATTCTTGAATAATTACTTTTGCATTTTCAATAGGATCAGTTCCATCAATAGGCGCTATATCAACTAAATGAACTAATACACGACAACGTTCAAGATGTTTTAAAAAACGGATACCAAGACCTGCTCCATCTGATGCACCTTCAATTAAACCAGGAATGTCAGCAACAACAAAGCTTTGTTCATTATCTATTCTTACTACACCCAAACTTGGAACTAAAGTTGTAAATGGATAATCAGCAACTTTTGGTTTAGCAGCAGAAACAGAACGAATAAAGGTTGATTTACCTGCATTCGGTAGACCTAACATACCCACATCTGCAAGTAACAATAATTCTAAAAGCACATCACGCTTTTCACCTGGAGTACCATCGGTTTTTTGTCTTGGGGCACGGTTTACCGATGATTTAAAACGAGCATTACCCAAACCATGGAATCCGCCCTTGGCAACTAATACTTTTTGCTGGTGATGTGTTAAATCACCGATAATTTCGCCTGTGTATTTGTCGGTAATACGTGTTCCAACGGGTACTTTAACGGTAATATCTTTACCGCGTTTACCTGTACAATCTGAACCTTGACCATTTTGTCCACGTTCTGCGCGATAATTTTTTTCAAATTGAAAATCAACTAATGTGTTTAAATTTTCATCAGCAATAAAAAATACATCACCACCATCGCCACCGTCTCCACCATCAGGTCCGCCTTTAGGTATATATTTTTCTCGACGAAAACCTACACAACCATTCCCACCATCGCCGGCTTCTACTCGGATTGAAGCTTCATCAACAAATTTCATTACTCTTCCCCTTTTTTCCGGTTAATTAGCCAACCTTTTCTTGGATGCCAAATATGGTGTCCAATAGTCGCAAACATAGCGCCTGCAACAACAGATACTGCACCAATATAACCTAAAATATTTAAATATTGCATAGCAAATTTTTCTGGCCAAATTAACGCAAACAAATCGGAAAATATTAGTGCAAATAAAGGCGTTAAAGTTGTTATAGCACTAACTTGTGCTGCTTGCCAGCGTTCCATAGCCATCACTAATGCACCATAAGCAATAATGGTATTTAAACCACAAAATATGATGGCAAACAATTGGGTACCATCCGCATTAGCTATCATGCTAGGTGATGCAAAAGGCCATAAAAATACAGCACAAATAAGGTAAATTAACCAAAGTAGCTGTTCCGCACGTAATTTTTGCAATAAAACTTTTTGAGCCAGCGCATAACATGCCCATGAAACCGAAGCAAGTAAAGCAAGCCATACACCAATGCCATATGTAGACATATTAGCAAAAAGATCAACAATATTTTTATTAAAAAATAGTCCTAATCCAATCAACAATATTGTTATACCAATGATTTGCGTTGACCTTAACCTTTCTTTAAAAATAAAAGCACTTGAAATCATAAATATTACAATACCCATTTGCCCAACAACTTGAGCTGTTGTGGCACTAAGATAGTGTACTGCAGTAGCAAATAATGCAAAATTGCCTAATAATCCAAATCCTGCAACCATCAACAAAATAAAACGACGACGTTTTTTAAAAATTGCTAAATTTGGAAATTGTTTTTTATATGCAAGCCAAATGGTAATACCAATTGCGGAAATAGAAAGTCGCGACCATGCTAAAGTTAGCGGGTCAATCACCACTAACGCATATTTCATTGCAATCGGCACTACGCCCCACATCACCGCAGTTAACATGGCTAATGCAAAACCTAATTTTACATTTTGCTGCTTTATCATATTGCAATTAATTTATGTGAATTTCAAGAAATGAAAAAAGCCCCACAATAACTGTGAGGCTTCTATAACGTCCAAACCGTTTTTAATTAACTGTTAGCAATTACACTAACATAACGACGGTTTTTAGGTCCTTTAACTTCAAATTTTACTTGTCCATCAATTAAGGCAAATAGAGTATGATCACGACCACAACCTACGTTAGTGCCTGGGTGGAATTGAGTTCCACGTTGACGAACTAGAATATTACCTGCAAGAACTTCTTGAGAACCATAACGTTTAACACCTAAACGTTTACTCTGGGAATCACGACCATTACGTGATGAACCACCCGCCTTCTTATGTGCCATTGTTCGATACTCCTATTAAGCGATTGCAGTGATCTTCACATCAGTAAACCACTGACGGTGACCTTGTTGTTTACGATAGTGTTTACGACGACGGAATTTAACAATCTTCACTTTGTCACCACGACCGTGCTCAACAATTTCTGCTTTAATTGTTGCACCTTCAACAAACGGAGCACCAACTTTGATGTCTTCACCATTTGCTACCATTAAAACTTTATCGAAAACAACTTCTGCACCTGTTTCGACTTCAATTTTTTCCAAGCGAACGACTTGTCCTTCGCTAACTCGGTGTTGCTTGCCACCACTTTGGAAAACTGCGTACATACTTAACTCCGCAATAAAAAACAGACGATTACTTGATTGAACATATATGTCTGTATGATTAATCTTATAGGGCGTGAATTTTACGCAAAATTTATGCTTGTTGCAAGCGCTGTTTACTAAAAGATCGCAAAAAGTTACAAAAAAGATCAGAGATATACTGCTTTCACGCTACAATAGTTATAAATTATTATTTATTTAAAATATTTGTAATCCTATAGAGTTTCAATATGTCGGGAAGAAAAGTTCGCTACAATGCCTCTATTACTAGCCGTTTAACACTACTTATGTTCATTTTAGGAGGTATTGCATTAGTAGCATTATCATTATCAATTAGAATCGCCAATGATACCAAAGGCAGTGCTTATATGATTAATCAGTTAGGGTTACTCAGAATGAAAAGTTATCAACTTTTGACAATTATCCCACTATCCCAAAATGATTATAATCATCTTAATATTTTTAAAGAGTTATCATCTTCCAAACAATGTTTACAATTATTTGAACATTACGGCTTAACCAATGAATTTAATCAATTGCAAAATGAGTGGATAAGCAATATAGCACCAAAAATACAACAAGCAAAAAAAAGTGATGAAGTAAAAAATGATATAGATAATTATGTTGATCTCACTAGTAACTTAGTACACAAAATTGATCAGAAAACAGAAAAACAGATCCATTATATTTTTCAGTTACAACTACTATTTATTGTCATTATCATACTTTCTTTGATTATCCAAATCTCCTATTTACGTCGCTATATTTTAGTTCCATGGCAAAAACTGATTGATATGGCAGAAGCGATCTCAAAGCATAACTTCAATAAACGTTTTAACATTCGGAAAAAAAAGAATGAATTTGATTTACTTGGGTTAGCTTTTAATAAAATGTCAGAACAAATAGAATCACAATATTTATTACTTGAACAACGAGTTGCCGAAAAAACATCTGAATTACAAAAGACCAATCAAATTATTTCTTTTCAATATTATGCAACTAAGCAACTACATACTTCAGAACCATTATGTGAGCGTTTTCTTAAAATATTACGAGAATTAGAAGAATTGGTGCCACTCTCGCAATTTCAAATTCGTTTTTATGAATCAGATAATCCAGAACATTATCAACAGATTGGTTATGATAACCAACAAAAATTACCCTATTGTCTTAATCCCAAATGTAATGCCTGTTTAACTCCCTCAAAAATTGATCAAAAAAATGGGGAGCAACGCCTTTGGTATCTTCAAGAAAATGGCGAAAAATATGGAATTTTATTTGCTATTCAACCCGCTGATGTCACACTCAGCATTGAACAAGAGAATCTAATTACTGGATTAATTGAACAAATGACCACAGCAATTATGCTTGATAGGCAAATTGAACAACAAAAACAATATTTATTAATGAAAGAGCGTTCAGCAATGGCGCGCGAATTACATGATTCGATAGCCCAATCGCTATCGTGTTTAAAAATTTACCTCAGTTGCTTACAGATGCAATCTGATTTGAATTCACCAACCAGCGTTGATTTACTCACTACTATGCGCAAAGAAGTCAATGTTACTTACTCGCAACTAAGAGAGTTAATCACTTCTTTTCGTTTACGTCTAAATCAAACAGGGTTTTATGCAAGCTTAGTTGAATTAGTAGAAGAGTTTAATGTCAAATTAAAATTTAATATTCAGCTTAAATATCAATTGCCTTTAAATATTATCAATAGTAAATATGCCTTTCATTTATTGCAATTTATTCGTGAAGCACTAAATAACGTATATAAACATGCAAAAGCTTCCAGTGTAATAATAAAATTAGAAATGGATAATAATCAGATTATTACACTAAATATAAAAGACAATGGAATAGGTTTTAAAAGTAAAATTAAACAAGATCACCATTACGGACTCATTATTATGCAAGATAGAATTGAGATATTAAATGGTAATTTAGTCATTGATAGTAAACCCAATAAAGGAACACGAATTGTGGTAACATTTAAAGCGATAAAAGCTATTCCATTAAAAATAATAGAAGAGTAACCGATGGAACAAATTAAAAGTTCAATATTACTTATTGACGATCATCCTATGTTAAGAAATGGTGTAAAGCAATTAATCCATACTGTCAATTATTTTGAAATAGTGGGTGAAACAGGTTCAGGAATAGAAGGGATTAAACTGGCTGAAGAGCTCGACCCTGATATTATATTACTTGATATTAATATACATGATGTCAATGGTTTAGATATTCTTCGAGTTTTGCGTGAAAAAAATATCTCTAGTCGTATCATTATGTTTACCGTATCGAATGCAAAAGAAGATATTATTACAGCGCTTAAAATAGGTGCTGATGGTTATCTATTAAAAGATATGGAACCAGAAGACTTTATCAAAGCATTACAAAATATTTCAATTGGTAAAGTAATAATGGATGATGCAATTTCGCATATTATTCTCAATTATATGCGTCACGGTGATGAACCGACAACAAAACCGATCCATGATGTCAGTCTTCTCACCCCTAGGGAGCATGAAATATTTCATTTATTAGTGCAAGGACTATCCAATAAATTAATAGCTAAAGATTTAGATATTGTTGAAAGTACGGTAAAAGTTCATATCAAAAGCATATTTAAAAAACTTAACTTTAAATCTCGCATGGAAATGACTGTGTGGTATTTACAAAGTAAAGAGTAGGTCTAGTGATCAAAGACAAATAATTCTCATCTATTTTATATAGAATAAAAATTATTGAAAATAAATTTGTTAAGGTTAAAAAATAAGATATTCTATAAATAATAGACAAGTATATGACTAATAGTTAACATTTACTTGCCTATTTATATTAATGGTTAGAAAACCAATTTAATTTTTCACGCAGTGCAACCACTGGCCCAATAAGAACCAAACTCGGACTATGCGCTTGCAAAGCCAGATTTGCTAAATCGCCCAACAAACCGGTAATGACTCTTTGCTTAGTACTTGTTCCCTCCTCGATAATAGCAATAGGGGTTTGAGCATTCATACCATGTTTAATTAATTGATTACTGATATTTTCCGCTTGAGAAAGCCCCATATAAAAAACTAACGTTTGTTTTTCTGCTGCTAAGCTTTGCCAATCCAAATGATTACCATTTTTTAAATGTCCTGTAACCAAACGTACACTATGAGCATAATCACGATGTGTTAGAGGTATGCCACTGTATGCGGAGCAACCAGAAGCGGCAGTTATACCTGGCACGACTGAGAAAGGAATATTAGCATTAAATAAAGCTTCAAGTTCCTCTCCACCACGACCAAAAATAAAAGGGTCTCCTCCTTTTAAGCGTACTACACGTAGCCCTTTTTGAGCTTGTTCTAACAAGAGTTGGTTAATTTGTTCTTGTGAAACACAATGATATCCCACTCGTTTACCAACAAAAATACGCTGAGCATCACGACGTACAAGGTTCATAATTTCATCTGATACTAATCGATCATAAACAATAATATCAGCTTGTTGAATTTGCTGTAGTCCTTTTAATGTTAGTAAACCCGCATCGCCTGGTCCAGCGCCAACTAAAACAACTTCTCCGCGATCATCAAGTGACATATCAAATAATTCATTAGTCAATAATTCAACACGTTCTGAATCATTATTAGCAATAGCTTGTGCTAGCCTATCATGGTTAAATAACTTTTCCCAAAATCGACGACGTTCTGTCAATGTTTTATAACTTAGTTTAACTTTATTACGTAAATAACCGGCATATCGCGCTAATTTACCTAAATGTTGCGGTAAAATAGCCTCTAATTTTTCACGTAATAATCGTGCTAAAACAGGTGCATGTCCCGCGGATGAAACCGCTACCATAATTGGTGAACGGTCGATAATTGAAGGCATAATAAAACTAGCATCTTTTGGAGAATCAACTACATTACAAAAAATACGTCGCTTTTCAGCTTCAATACTTACTAGTTGGTTAGTTTTATCACTATCAGTCGCAGCAATAACCAGCCATTTATCATCTAGTAATTCCGCTTTAAATTCATCTTGGACTAACGTTAATTGTTTTTGATCTTGCCAAACCAAAAATTGTTGGCTAAAAGTGACGGCATTAACAGTGATACTAGCCCCAGCTTCAAGCAACAAACGAGCCTTACGTTCAGCAATTTCACCCCCCCCAACTAATAAACAATGGCGATTTTGTAGTTTACAAAATAGAGGAAAATAATCCATAACACTTTCATTCCTGCACTTTAACTATGTAATTGGCGCTAAGGGCGTTCTGATTTAGGCGTTGCATACCAATATCCTAACCCCATAAAAATAGCCCCAGAAACAATATTACCTAATGAAACCCATAATAAATTATGACCTATGCCAGCTAATGTATAATTATCACTATGGTTACCAAACCAAGACAAAGAAAAAAGTGTCATATTGGCAACCGAATGTTCATAACCACAGGCAATAAAAGCCAGTAAACACCACCAGATAGCAATAAATTTCGCTGAACCTTCAACACGATTAGCCATCCAAATAGCTAAACATACTAACCAGTTACATAATATACCACGAAAAAATAACGCACTAGCGGACGCTGATGTTTTAGCTAACGCAGCGCTATGCACTAAACTAGTATCAGTTGATAGTAAAGGAGTTGCAGCATAAAAGTAAATTATTGCAACAAAAATCGAACCTAGCAAATTTCCTAACCAAGTTTGTGGTAATACAAACCACATTTGTTTATGAGTAATACTTTTACATTTCACACCAAAGGTTAAAAACATGGTATGTCCCGTAAATAACTCGGAACCGGCAATCACGACTAATGTTAAAGCAATCCCAAACGTTGCCCCCATTAATAATGGTCTTAAAGCAGGATCAATTAAATTACCAAGCGTAAAAATAAGAATAATACCAAGCCCAACATATGCACCAGCCATAGCTGAACTTAACCAAAATCCTAATGGATTAGATTTTGCAAATTGAACAATGCGTGCCGCATTAGTGGCACATTTATTGATAGTATCGGTATACATAACAAAGTTATCCTTTCAAATTTTTAATCCGCTTTTACTTGTACAGAGCCATCATCATTCACTTTTACTTCATAATGAGGGACAGAATTATTCTCATCATCGTAACAATAACCATCTTTTAAACGAAAACGCTGTTTTTTAAGTGGGCTAGCGACCCATAATTCATCATTATGCTGACCAATAATGCCACGAGACAACACACTAGCATCAGCAAAAGGATCAATGTTACTTATCGCGTAAAGTTCGTTGGAGTGGTAAGGACGAAAGATCGCTACATGCGCTTTCCCAACTAACGCACAAACACCTGTCTCTGGCAGAATATCCTCTATTTTACAAACAGTTATCCAATCACTCATATTATTGCTCCTCTGATATTGCATAGCGTTCATGTAAACTCGCTGGGCGATGTTGATTACGCTCAGAAATAAACTGGACATTTTCATCGCGTTTATTACTATTGATGAAGTGAGCAAATCGATGTTGATTTTCAGGATGTTCAATTGTCTGCTTCCATTCACATACAAATAAACTTCGTAAGCGAGTCATTTCTGTTTCTAGTTCATCATTAATACCAAGTTTGTTATCAATAATCACACTGCGTAAGTAATCAATACCCCCTTCCATATTTTCAAGCCAAACAGACGTACGTTGTAATTTATCTGCGGTACGAATATAGAACATAATAAAACGATCGAGATATTGAATTAAGGTATCTTTATCTAAATCAGCTGCCAATAAATCAGCATGACGAGGCTTCATTCCGCCATTACCACAGACATATAAATTCCACCCTTTTTCGGTAGCAATTACCCCAATATCTTTACCTTGTGCCTCAGCACATTCGCGAGTGCAACCTGATACACCTAATTTAAATTTATGAGGTGCACGAATACCTTTATAACGGTTTTCTAACTCAACGCCAAAACCAACACTATCACCTACACCAAAACGACACCATGTGCTACCTACACAGGTTTTAGCCATTCGTAATGCTTTAGCATAAGCATGGCCACTTTCAAACCCTGCATCAATTAATTCTTTCCAAATAGCTGGTAAATCATCTTTTTGTGCACCAAAAAGACCAATACGCTGTGAACCAGTAATTTTAGAGTAAAGGTGATATTTTTGAGCTATTTTCCCTATGGCGATCAATCCTTCAGGGGTAATTTCACCACCAGCACTACGTGGAATAACCGAATAAGTACCATTTTTTTGAATATTGCCGAGGAAGATATCATTACTATCTTGCAGAGGGATTAGATCTTGTCGCAAAATATAATCATTCCAACATGAAGCTAATAACGAAGCAATTGTTGGTTTGCATATTTCACAACCATAACCAATACCATGTTTATCTATCACTTGCTTAAATGTTTTCAATCCTTCAACCCGAATCAGATGATATAATTCTTGGCGAGAATATTTAAAATGCTGGCAAAGGGCGTGACTAACTTCTATACCTTGTTTTGCTAGTTCTGTATTTAAAATTTGTGTAACCAGCGGTATACACCCCCCACAGCCTGTACCTGCTTTAGTTTGAGCTTTAATGGCAGCTACAGTATGGCAACCAGCATGAATGGCATTGATGATTTTTTCTTTAGTAACATCAAAACAGGAGCAGATTTGTGCAGAATCTGGCAATGCCTCCACACCCATTGTTGGCTTAGAACCGGCATGTTCAGGCAAAATCAATGTATCAGGGTGTTCTGGTAGATCCATATTATTGAGCATTATCTGTAATAAATTGCTGTAATCTTTAGTATCTCCTACTAATACCGCACCCAATAATTTTTTATTATCATTAGAAACAACTAATTTTTTGTAAACAGGTATATTTTCATCTAAATATATATAACTACGGCTACCGACCGTTTTGGCTTTGGCATCGCCAATACTACCTACATCAACGCCCATCAGTTTCAGCTTAGCACTCATATCAGCACCATCAAATGGAATATTGCCGCCAAGTAAATGCACAACGGCAATTTGCGCCATTTTATACCCTGGAGCAACTAAGCCAAAGACTTTACCTTGCCAACATGCACATTCGCCAATAGCATATATATCAGGATCAGACGTTTGACAATAATCATTGATGACAATGCCCCCTCGAGCACCAATGTCTAACTGACAATCACGCGCTAACTGATCATTAGCTCGAATGCCAGTGGAAAAAACAATAAAGTCGATTTCTAGTGATGTACCATCAACAAATTGCATTACTTTACCTTGTGGTGTATGCAAAATTTCTTGAGTGTTTTTGCTGGTATGGACACTAACGCCCATTTCTTCAATTTTATGGCGCAATTGTTCGCCACCTATCATGTCAAGCTGCTCAGCCATTAAAACGTTTGCAAACTCAACCACATGGGTTTGTATGCCTAAATTTTTAAGTGCTCCTGCAGCTTCAAGTCCGAGTAAACCACCTCCGACTACGGCACCCGTTTTACAATGACTAGCACATTGTGCAATAGCGTCTAAATCTTCAATCGTGCGATAAACAAAACAATCCGCACCATCAGCACCTTTAATTGGGGGAACCCAAGCATAAGAACCTGTCGCTATAATTAACTTGTCGTATTCAACAATTCGCCCAGTCTGTGAATGCACCTGTTTAAGTTGACGATTGATCAATATCACACGTTCATTTAGTAAAATATTGATGTGATGTTCTTCATAAAATCCTTCTTGAACAAGCGATAATCCTTCAGCAGTAAAGTCTGAGAAGTAAGAGGAGAGATGAACCCGATCATAAGCGACCCGAGGTTCTTGACAAAAAATAGTAATATTGAACTGATCAGACTGCATTTTGTCGATAATTTCTTCGACAAAACGATGTCCAACCATCCCATTACCAATGATAACGAGATTGGTTTTACTCATACAAAAGCTCCAATTTATTCTAATTTAAATAATCAAATTTGAGACTATTCCCATTGTATGAAACTTTATACAGAATATAACTACTCTCAAGGGTTACTACTAAAGTAGTAATTTTAAACAATATTATTTAATATCATTATGTTATGGCAATTGAACATATAAGTAAAATTAAAAATGTTATAACACTCTTAAAAATGCGCTTATTAATTAATCGTTAACAGATATAAAAAACCAGTGAAAATGATTGCCAATTAATATTAAATCAGTATAATTAGCCGACTAATTAAATTGAGTAATGATAATTGAATTATAAGTCAAGAAAGCTTCCATCTCGTGAGACAATAGCACGAGCACAAAGATTTAATGATGATATCATTGACGTATCTGGTGTTGACCTAGTTTTAAGTTTGATAACAACAGCTGATTTGATCCGTTCAAATATTTATGCACAACTTACTAAAGATTATGATGTTTCTGAAGGTAAGTTTGCTTTGTTAATGTCATTATATTCAGAAGGTGAAACCAGTGCTGGCGATCTCGCACTCCGTATAGGGGTAACTCCGGCAACCGTATCGGTTATGGTTAAGCGGATGTTAACCGTATCAAATCCATTAATATCCATGACAAAAAACGATGAAGATGGTCGTTCACGTTTGATAACTTTGACAGAAGCAGGAATAACACTTATTCAAAATGCATTACCCGATCACCTTAAATCGATTCGTGCTTTTGCGCAGGTACTAAACTCGCAAGAACAAGAATCTTTAATACTTATGTTGCGTAAATTATTACGAAATAGCTGATTTCAATGAAATTGAAGTCATTCTTTTTAATTAAATAATTAGCTGACTAAATAAATGGAAAATAAGCTGTATATGAAAAAAAATGTCAAAATTCCTGTTATCTTTTTACTTCTTCTATTTTTTGGATCATTTTTAATCTTTTTGGGCTCCCGCAATGATGCTGTAACAGTTGCGAAAAGCATTAAATCAGGAGTGTTAACTGCTGATGAAATTAATGTTGCCTTTCAAAATGTAGGAGGTAAAGTCATTAAGCGATTTGTGGAAGAATCACAGATGGTTAAAAAAGGGGATCCTTTAATGCAATTAGAGGACGTTGATACAAAATTGGCAATTGATCGTTTACAAGCATTGGTTGATAGCCAAAGAGCTGCAGTTAATCAAGAACAAGCTGCAATTGTAATCACTGAAAACGAAACCAATCTTTCTGAACTATCGACTTGGCGTAAAATTGAAGAAGTTAAAGCAAGTTTAGAAGCGGCGAAATCTGCTAGAAATTTGGCTAGTACGGAGTTTGATCGTCAAACACAATTACGTAAAACAGGTGGAAACTCACAATCACAACTTGATAATGCTCGTAATGCTTTTGTTGTAGCCAAAATGCAAGTAATCCAAATTGAAAGCCAATTATCAACATTAATGATTGGTGCTACACCTGAACAAGTCAGTCAATTTGAAAAAACGCAAAATGCTACTGGCATGTCACTACAATCGATTACAATTGCAAGACAAAAGCTTGAAAATCGCCAAAATCAATTAGCACAGCTCAAGGCACAGTTAGCTCAAGGCGAAGCTGATTTAAAACAATTGCAAATCAATTACCAAAGACTCACATTAAAAGCACCTGAAGATGGTAAAGTTTTAAAACTGATGTTTGAAGATGGTGAATTGGCACCAACAGGCGCGCCCGCTGTACTGTTAGAAACCGATCGTAAATATATCGACATTTATGTAAATGAAAAAATGGTCAATGACTACCAACCAGGTACAACTGTTACAGCAAATGCGATTGCTTTGGATAAAGAAGTAAAAGGTAAGGTTCGTTTTGCAACAGCAGCACCATCTTTTGCTGATTTACGCATGACTCGAGAACGCGGTCAAGCTGATTTAACATCTTATCAAGTCAGAATATATATGGAATCAATTCCAAAACTATTAACCGGAATGACACTTGAGGTTAAACAATGATGCAAAACATCATTAAATCTATTCAAGAAGAGCTTGATGCAATGTTATCAGGCCACTTTATCCCGTATTACAAAGTTGCTATAGGGTTAGCCGCTATTGTTGCGCTTATTTTCTCTATTGTACTCAGTCATGGTTCGGTATTTGAAGGTAAAATTGCAGTTATAGACCTTGATGGTTCTAATTATTCGACTGAATTAATTAGTAAAATAAATACTTCTTCTTACATTGAAGTTTCTGAAGTCATCAGATCGCCTGTTAATCCTATAACTTTAGTTTCTCATGATCGTAATTTAGGTGTTTTATATATTCCTAAAGGGTTAGAAAAGAGCTTAAAAAGAGGAGACCAGACTGTTCGTTTAGGTTACTTTTCAGATGACACGAATGAAGCCCAAAATGCTAAAGTACTTCAAAATCTCAACGAATATATACCTGAATTAGGTGCAGAACTGAGTGTGGGTAAAGTTTCGTCATTGGGGTTGGGTCGAGAAGGCACTGAAGCCACTTTATCACCTATGCAGCTAAAATCCCGTAATCTATTTAATCCAGCAAGTTCATCAACAATTTCAACCATCATCTATTTTGTTTACTTTTTCTCATCTTTAACATATGGGTTAACATCATTGATGATTATAGGTCGTTTAAAAATTACTGGATTGTGGAATACCGTTTTAGAAAGAGGCTTTGTCGCTTTATTAGCAAGAACAATACCTTATGCATTATTTTATACTACCGGATTAACATTGATTACCGCAGTACTTGTTTTATTCGGACAATTACGTTTTGATGGTAACTACTTCGTGTTTGTACCGAGTATATTTATGACTGGACTCGCATTTGGTTGGTTAGGTTTTTTACTTTCTTGGAAAACCAATAATCCAGGTGAAGGTGCAAGTAAAATGATATTTTTAGTACCTCCAGGTTTTATTATGGGGGGATCAACAATGGCTGTAGGTATTATGCCAATCTGGGCTTATTATGTTAGCCATGCTTTCCCTTTAGTTTGGTTATTCCGTTTTTTCCGTGATATCGCTATGCGTGGTCGTTCACTCATTGATATGATGTCCACATATGGGATGTTTATTATTTATTTAACCGTTATTGCATTTGTTGTAATGATAGTTTTTAACCAAGTTAAAAAACCTGCTGCACAGCCAGAATTGAATTAAAAAATACAAGTTATTGAAACTATAATATGGTTTCAATAACTTCCCATCCTCGATTTTTTATTTAAATAATTTTTCACGTTAAATCTCTCCAAAATTATCATTATTTCAAATCTAATGATCAAATTTGTGATAGACATCACTTTATAAAATGAAATTATATACTTTCATTTCTTATTCAAATAATTTTTCATCTTTTCATTAACCATTTGAATAAAAATAATAATAGTTTTTTATCTAAAATATAATTTTATTTTTATTCTTTCATTTCGTTTCAAATGAAATGATTTTTAGGTTTTTCTATGCATAATCTGTTTTGTGACTTATTTATCATTTTCAATCCCTTACACGTGTTCAAATTTAATAACAAAATGAAAGATTAATAAGTTGTAACTTTATGACTAATGAAATTATGAACACTCTTGAACGTCGAGAAAAAATTATTCATTTACTGGGTAAAGAAAATACCGTGTCTGTGAATAAATTGAGCAAACTTTTTAAAGTCTCTACAGTCACAATTCGTAATGATCTTCGCCATTTAGAGCAAAAAGGCTGTGTATTACGCTCTTATGGAGGAGCAATGATAAATAAAACTTTTGCTTTTGATAGACCTTTATTTGATAAAAGCCGCATTAATTCAATTATAAAAAATAAGATTGCTAAAAAAGCAGCCGAAATGGTAAATGACGGCGATCGAATTATTCTCGATTCAGGTTCAACAACCGCTGCAATGGTGCCACATTTAGGTAAAAAACAGAATTTAGTCGTTTTTACAAATGCGATTAACATTGCTTATGAATTATCAATCAATACAAATATTGAGGTGATTATTGCTGGCGGCAATATTAGAAAAAAAGCTTACTCTATTTCAGGTTCTACTGTTGAGCAACAATTAAAAATGTACCATTTTAATAAATTATTTTTAGGTGTTGATGGATTTGATCTCAATGCAGGTATTACAACTCCAAATTTTGGTGAAGCTTCAGTTAATAGAGTAATGTGCCAAGTCTCTGAACAAATTATTGCAGTAACAGACTCAACAAAATTCGGTCGAAAAAGTTTCTGCACGATAGAAAAAATTAATCTTATTAACACTCTAATCACTGATTCAAAAATATCCAAAGACCATTTAATGCAATTACATTCACTAGGAATTAATGTGGAAATTGCAGATACATAAATGATCTCATTTTTAACCATATCATTATTCAAAAGGCAGGATCGAAATTATGCAACAGTATTTAAATTATTCATTAGATTGGCTAAAAAAACACGGCGCAGAACATACTGCTAAAGAAATCTGTCAACAACCTAAAATTTGGCGTGATTTATTACAATTAATTGAACAAAACAGAGCTCAATTACAAACATTTTTAGAACCTTTACTGGCGGATCCAAATTTAGAAATTATTTTGACTGGGGCTGGATCATCAGCTTTTGGGGGCGTAGCGCTTGCACCTTGGTTAAGAGAGCATACCCATCGAAATGTTCATGCCTATGGTACAACTGAAATTGTTGCTGACCCACTACAATATCTTTCACCAAATAAAAAAACATTAATGGTGTCATTTGCTCGTTCAGGCAATAGTCCTGAAAGTGTGGCAACAGTTAAATTAGCAGATCAACTAGTTTCTGATTGTCATCACTTATTTTTAATATGTAATCCAAACTGTGCTTTAACCGATTATGCGACTAATAACAATTCATCAAACCGTATTCTTCCACTGGTTATGCCAGAAGGTGCTCATGATTTAGGTTTTGCTATGACGTCAAGTATTAGTAGTATGATACTTGCAACATTACTCCTTTTGGGAAATATTGATCATGTAGAAGCACATGAGGCAGTAATGGAAATTGCTAATATTTGTGAACAAAAAATAGAAAGTTGGCAGAAAATAACTAAACAATTAGCACATAAAAACCATGAAAGAGTTATCTATGTCGGTAGTAGTTGTTTTACTGGTATCGCCCAAGAGTCTGCATTAAAAATTCTTGAATTAACAGCGGGTAAAATAGCTTCTCGATTTGATTCTATTTTAGGCTTACGCCATGGTCCTAAATTCATGATTAATTCACAAAGTTTAGTCATCTGTTTCTTCTCTAACGATCATTATATTAATCAATATGACACTGATTTATTAAATGAATTAGTTAATGACCATATCGCAATGGATGTACTTGCGTTAAGCGGAAAAAATAGTACCGATAAACAAAATATACTTACAGTAAATAGTAATTTTGCGGATTGCTGGCTGATCTTCCCATATCTTGTTTTTGCCCAGATGCTCGCATTTGAAAAATCATTAAATCATGGATTAACGCCTGATAATCCTTGTCCAACAGGTGAAGTTAATCGAGTGGTAAAAGGCGTTACTATTTACCCATTTGACTAAATTTAAAGTATCCCATTATCACAAAACGAAGGATGTAAAACATATGAGCACTCCAAATATTCTTATGACACGCATTGATAATCGCTTAGTTCATGGTCAAGTTGGTGTAACTTGGGTCAATGCACTTGGGGCTAATTTATTATTAGTTGCTAATGATAATGCTGCACAAGATCCTGTTCAACAAAATCTTATGGATATGGTTATCGCAGAAGGAATACAAACCCGTTATTTTACTTTACAAAAAACCATCGACATTATTGGCAAAGCAGCAGAACGACAAAAAATATTTATTGTTTGTAAAACACCACAAGATGTTTTAACTCTCGTTAAAGGAGGCGTACCTATCAAATTTGTTAACGTAGGTAATATGCATTTTTCGGAAGGAAAAAAACAAATTCATAAAACAGTATCTGTTGATAAAGAAGATATCGTTGCTTTTAAAGAACTTGAACGATTAGGTGTAACGTGTGAGATTCGCCGTGTACCAGATGAGGCTGGTGAAAAAATAATAGATCTAATTGATCAATCCTAACCTAGGAGCAAACTATGTTAATCGATGCATTATTAATTGGATTACTAGCAGGTATCGCTGGTGTAGATTTATTCGATGGTCTAACTCATTTACATAGACCTATTGTAATTGGTCCTTTAGTGGGATTGATTTTAGGTGATATAAAAACAGGATTATATGTTGGTGGTTCATTAGAACTTGTTTGGATGGGAATGGTACCATTGGCTGGAGCACAACCACCTAATGTTGTTATTGGCGGCGTAATTGGTACAAGTTTTGCAATTTTAACTCATGCCGATCCTAAAGTTGCCATTGGTATTGCCGTTCCATTTGCTATAGCGGTACAAGGTTGCATCACTATTTTATTTACTATCTATTCACCAATGATGCACAAATGTGATCGCTATGTTGATCAACTTAATTTCAAAGGTATTGAGTGGGTCAATTACCTTGGCATGATTATCCTGTTTTGCTTTTATTTCATTTTCGCATTTTTACCAATTTACTTTGGTGCTGATGTAGCAACAGATTTAGTAAAAAAATCACCACAATGGTTACTTGATGGATTAAGCGTTGCCGGTGGAATGATGCCCGCGATCGGTTTTGCTATGTTAATGAAAATTATGATGAAAAAAACCTATATTGCCTATTTCATTTTAGGTTTCCTTGGCGTGACATACCTTAACTTACCAATATTAGCAATTGCATTAGGCGCTTTAGCAATTGCAATGATTGATTTCTTTAATTATAGCCGAGTTAACAACGACAATGACAAATCAGTACGGGCAAGTTCTGTGGAGGTAGAAGATGGGATTTAATGACGAAAATGATAAAATAATGGCTGCTAAAGCAGAAAAACGCATGGAACAAGCACTAGCAACAAGCAAAGTATCAACCGATACTTATATTGATCAAAGCCAAAATGTAGCATTAACTAAAGTTGACATTAATCGAATGGCATTTCGTTCCTTAGCTCTACAAGCTTCGTTCAATTATGAACGTATGCAAGCTGGTGGTTGGCTTTATACTATTTTACCTGCGCTAAGAAAAATTCATAAAAATTCAGATGACTTAAAAAACTCTATGCATATGCATATGGAGTTTATCAATGTCCATCCTTTCGATGTTACCTTTTTGTCTGGTTTAGTTTTAGCTATGGAAAAAGGCAAAGAAAATATTTCAACAATTCGTTCAGTTAAAGTTGCCTTAATGGGGCCTTTAGGTGGTATTGGTGATGCATTATTTTGGTTAACATTGTTGCCTATTTGTGCTGGAATTGGTGCTTCATTAGCACTAGAAAATAGTTTTTTTGGTCCAATAATTTTTTTATTAATGTTTAATTTAGTCCATTTTGGATTACGTTTTGGTCTTGCTCATTATGGTTATCATGCTGGTACTAGCGCATTACCCTTATTGAAAACCCATACCAAACGCATTTCACATGCAGCATCAATTGTCGGCATGACAGTTATTGGTGCACTTGTAGCCTCTTATGTACATTTATCCACACCATTAGAGATTAATGCCGGTAAGGCTCATATTGCTTTACAAACTGATGTTCTAGATAAACTTATGCCAAATTTATTACCATTAGGATTTACATTAATTGTCTATTATTTAATGAAACGTAATTTCTCACCTGTAAAATTAATTGGTTTAACCGTGGTAATTGGCATATTAGGTAAATTAGTTGGATGCTTATAGAGGTTAGTTATGTTGGGTATCATTTTAACAGGCCATGGTAGCTTTGCTACCGGCCTTTATGAAGCGGTAGTACAAATTATTGGAAAACAAGCACAATTTACTGCTATTAATTTCCCTGATGGGATGAGTAGTGAAGTGTTAGAGCAACAACTGACTGATGCGCTAAAAAAGTGCGATAAAGGTGATGGCGTAATATTTTTTACTGATATTTTAGGTGGTTCTCCATTTCGATTATCTGCAATGTTAAGCTATCAATTTAATAATGTTGAGATAATTAGTGGTACCAATTTACCTATTTTATTAGAAATGTTATTACAACGAGATGAATTAGATGCTGAAAGTTTCCGTCTGAGAGCATTAGATATTGCAAAATCTAGCATAACCAGTTTATGGGATGAAAACATCAAAAAATCAATTGATAAAAAGGAATATTCAGATGGAATTTGAAACAATACATGCTAAGCAAATTCTAACCCCCGTTGGTTGGTTAGAAAATGCAATGGTTACCATTAAAAATGGGAAGATTATAAAAATTGAACAAACAAATAAGATTTTTTCAAATAATATCAAGGTTTTACCTGCACTAATAGATACCCATATTCATGGCGTAATGGGCGCAGATACAATGGATGCAACCCATGAAGCTCTTAATACAATGAGCAGTTTCTTAGCACGACATGGTATTGGTGCTTTTTTAGCTACAACCGTTACAGAAAGTCATGAAAAAATTGAGTCAGCATTAATACAAGTAAAACATAGCATAAAGCAAGGAGTCGCTGGTGCAACTTTATTAGGTTCATATCTAGAAGGACCTTTTTTTAATGCTGTACATAAAGGAGCACATCCAGAAACGCTACTACATGCCCCAGATCGCAACCTTATAGAAAAATGGTTAGATCTTGCTGAGGGCACATTAAAGTGTATAGCTCTTGCTCCAGAGTATCCAAATGCATTAGAAATTATAGAATGGTTACGTTCAATAAATATCAGGGTAATGATTGGACATACCAATGCGGACTATCAAACAACAAAAGCGGCACTACTTGCTGGTGCAAGTGGTGTAGTACATTGTTATAACGGCATGTCAGGTTTGCATCATCGTAATCCTGGCGTAGTTGGAGCAGCCCTAACAATAGATAATTGTCAAACTGAAATTATCATAGATGGTCATCATGTACATCCTGCAGCAGTTAATATTGCCCATAAATGTTGTGGGAAAAACTTATTATTAATTAGCGATGCAATGAGAGCAACAGGGATGTCTGATGGTGATTATCAATTGGGTAAATTAAAAGTACATGTACAAGATCATGTTGTACGTACAGAAGATGGGGGATTAGCAGGAAGTACTCTAACGATAAATCGTGCAGTTACCAATCTTGCCGATTATGCGAATATTTCATTTGAACAAGCGTGGTTACATGGTAGTTCTTATCCAGCAAAAGCATTAGGTATAGATCATTACTTGGGTGATATTGCTGTTGGAAAACAAGCTAATCTAGTTCTATTAAATGCGAATAATCAACTAATGGCAACTATTGTAAATGGTAATATTGTTTATCAAACATCAGCAGATCTTACCGATATTTTGATTTAAAAATCCATAAACTTTTTTATCAAAGTAAGAATCAACGGTGTTCCTTTCTTAGGAGTCCAAATGTTTATCAAATCTATTTTTGTAACTTTTATAGTATTATTAGAATGTATAAGTAACATTGCCAGTGCAGAGTTAATCAAAATTATGTCATTTAATATACATCATAGTGAACAACATGATGGAACAATTAGTACTGCAAGTATTGCCGATAAAATAATCACAGAAAGGGCAGATATTATTGTATTGCAAGAAGTCGATGATAAAACCAAAAGAACCAACAATGTTGATCAATTAGCTCAAATTGCCAAATTAGCCAATTTAAAGTATTACAAATTTGGAGCATTTTTCGATTATGATGGAGGGCAATATGGCATGGGAATTATTAGTCGTTACCCTATTATTGATTCATATAATATTCCTTTACCAGATGGTCCTGAACCAAGAACCTCATTAATGACAACAGTTAATATTAATGGCAAAAAACTAAATGTTATAGGAGTACATCTTTATAGATCACTTGAAGAAAGAATATTACAGGCACAAGCCATTGTTGACTATGTTAAGTCATCAACATTACCTCTAATAGTGACAGGTGATTTTAATACTACTCCAAGCAATAGTTCACCAACTAAATACGTTAATTCAACCATAGATCATGGTAAAGATAACACGCTAATGCAATATTTAACTTCACATTGGACTCGATTAGAAAAAATAGGAAATAAAGTCTCATTTCCTTCAGGCAATATGTGGGATGATGATGGAGAAGGACAAGTCGAAATCGATCACACCTTTATCAAAAATTTGGATATTAATAGTGTAAAAGCGCACTACTTAATTAAAGGAATTGTAAGTGATCACCGACCACTTATAACAGAAATATCATGGTGATATTATCTCTTTAAAAGTTAATTAAGAGGTTTTTATTTATGCGAAAATTAAAAATAATATTAGGTCTGTCTTTTGTTTTATCTTTTTCTGCACAAGCAATAGAGACATTAGACAATTATACTTTAGAACAAGTAGTCGTATTTAGTCGACATGGTTTAAGAGCTCCTCTTGCCAGTCCAACAAGCACGCTTGGTAAAATTACACCCAATCAATGGCCACAATGGGATACTCCTGCCAGTTATTTGACTACTCGCGGCGGGGTATTAGAAAGCTATTTTGGTCATTACTTTAGTGAATGGTTGGTTGATAATAAACTTTTAACCGAAAATACCTGCCCAAGTGAAAATGAAGTGTATATTTACACCAACAGTTTACAACGTACTATTGCAACGGGTCAGTACTTTACAGTTGGTGCTTTTCCTGGTTGTATTGTACCAATTATTCATAAGGAAAAATTAGGTACTATGGATCCCGTATTTTTTCCTGTGATTAGTGATGATAATCCTGAATTTAAACAAGCAGCAATCACTTCAATCAACCAAACTGCTCATGCGAAAGGTATTGAAGGGTTAAATCAAAAACTTAATAACACCTATCAAGATCTATCTAATATCATAAATTACACCCAATCAACTAATTGTTTGGCCGATAAACAGTGTGATTTTACCGATTTACCAACCAAAATTATTATTGAAAAAGGCAAAGAACCCGGCATAACCGGTCCCCTTCGAACAGGGACATCAATCGCTGATGCTTTTATTTTACAATATTATGAAGGCGCTCCATTGCAAGATATTGCTTGGGGAAAAATAAAAAACAATAAACAATTTGAACAATTAGTTGCGATAAAAGAATATTACAATACTATTTTATTTGGTTCACCCGTTATTGCTAAACAGGTTGCCGCAAATTTAATTAACTATATTAATCAAACTTTCTCAGAAAAAAATCATACCAAATTTACTTTTTTAGTCGGTCATGATTCAAATGTAGCATCATTATTTTCAGCACTAAAAATTAAATCTTATACACTACCTGATCAATTTGAAACGACACCAATTGGAGGCAAAGTAGTGTTCCAAAAATGGCGTGATAATCATAGTGGTGAAGCATTGATGAAAATTGAATATTTTTATCAATCAACCGATCAAATCCGAAATTTGACCCAATTAAATCGTAACAATCCACCCCATAAAGTAACGTTAGAAATGGAGAATTGTCCAACTAATACAATGGGTTTTTGTTCATTTTCGACCTTTAAACAAATCATCGGCAATATAAATAAATAATGCATAACTCCATTGATAATATGTTCAAATCAGGCAAGTGTTGAACATATTATCAATAATTACACGGCAAAAATACTTTGGGATTAAACTGTTACTTAATTAAAGCAATAAATAAGTTTATCAATTATGTTTTATATATTGCTTTTTAATATTTCAAAATCGTTCTCGTTTAATTTTTTTATTACTAGCTCGTCAAAAGAATCAATATGTATCATACAATTATTATCAAATGAATTAGGACAGTTGACACTAATAATTTGACATTGTGCATTAAATGCAGATTCAATACCTGCTTTAGAATCTTCAAAAACAATACACTGATCAGCAGGTAATCCAAGTAATTTTGCTGCATGTAAGTAACCGTCAGGAGAGGGTTTAGTATTAATGACCATCTCACCTGTAATAAAAACTTTTGGTTTAGTTACATTGAGAATAGCAAAACGAGAATTAGCTACTTTTTTTGTACCTGAGGTTACAATTCCCCAAGGGATATTAAGTGAATATAATTGCCGTAAGAAATGACTGGCTCCAGATATTTCATCAATATCTTTTATATCTTGAGTCTCTAATTGTTCCATCCAACGATACTCTTGTTCGATAAAACTTTCTGGTTTATTAGGCAAAAATAGTTTTATATTATCGATAGCTTTACGACCATGAATGGTTTTTAATACATATGAATGATTAAGTTTATGACGATCAGCAAATACTAACCAGCAGCGCTCAACTGCTGGTAATGAATTGACTAATGTTCCATCTAAATCAAATAAAATACCCTTTGCTTGCATACTATAATTTCCCTGCACTACCACAAATACGAATCTTTTCTTCAACAATTTTTTTCATTGCTGATTTAGCTGGTTGCATATAATGCCTAGGATCATTAGCATCAGGATGAATTTTAAAATCTTGTTTTAAAGCATCAGAAAAAGCAATTTTTAATTCTGTTGCGACATTCACTTTACAAATACCCAATGAAATAGATTTTTTCACCATTGTTTCTGGAATACCCGAAGCACCATGTAGTACCAAAGGAACTTCAACTTTGTCACGTATTTTCGCTAATCTTTCAAAATCAAGCTTAGGTTCCCCTTTATATAAGCCATGAGCAGATCCAATTGCCACAGCTAAAGAGTCAATTCCTGTACGTTCTACATATTCTTTGGCTGCATCAGGATCGGTAAATGCGCTTTCTTTATCATCAACAACCAAATCGTCTTCCTGCCCTCCTAAACGGCCAAGCTCTGCTTCAACACTTGCGTTATATTTATGGCTAAATGCCACCATTTTACTGACAATATCAATATTTTCTTCAAATGGATAATGAGAAGCATCAATCATAATTGAACGAATACCTTCCTCTATTTTAGTTTTAATATCGCTCAGGTTTTCATGATGATCTAAATGTAACGCAAATGGAAAATGATGGATTTGTGCCGCAGTTTTACAAATATTGATCAAATACTGTGTGCCGGCATAGTTATACGTTGCTGGTGTTGCTGCAAGTATGACAGGCGATTGCATATCTTTTGCTGTATCAATTACAACTTGAATTGTCTCAAGGTTGTGTATATTAAAAGCGGGAACGGCATAATGTTCTCGCTGAGCTTTTTTTAACATCTCTTGACTGGAAATAAGATACATAATTTACTCCTAATTAACCTTATGATTTATATATTTCTTTAACTTTAACTTGTTGATAGTATTGGTCATAGTTACTCATATTGACAAAACCTGTCTGTGATTCCATCGTATTTAACATACCCATCGTCATAGCTCGTTTCAGCATACTGTCTACTGATTCGCTTTCGTGTAAACTTACCGCAAGACCCGCTAATGTGACATCACCTGAACCAACGGGATTAACTACATTAATTTTAGGAATTGTGACTTGATAAAATTGGTCATGACAACGAGCAAACGCACCCTTTTTACCTAACGAAATAATAATGAAAGGAATATCATCTAGCAGAGGATGATTAAGTGCTCTAATTAATGAATTGTTATCACTATCATCAATATCCATTTGGATGACTTGTTTTAATTCTTCTTTATTGGGTTTTATTAAATAAGGTTTATGTTCGGAAACGAGTGTTGCATGAAGCATTTTTCCAGAAGCGTCAAGCAAAACAGGGATTTGATGCCTATCGGCTTGTTCAATTAAACTTACATAAAAATCGATGGGAAAACCCTGAGGTAATGATCCGGAAATGGTCACAAGATCTGCTTTTTCAAGCAACGTTTGATAGTGTTTTAAAAAAAGATTAGCGTCCTGAAGCTCTAACACAGGACCTGATTCTAAAATTTCGGTTTGGTTTCCTTCATGTAAAATGGCAATACAGTTTCTTGATTCCTGCTTTGTTATATAAAAATCATAATCAATATTATCTTCATCTAATTGTTTTTGGATATAATTCCCAGTTGTTCCACCAATAATACCAGAGGCTAATACTGATATATTTGAAAATTTAATTCCTCTAGTAACATTAAGCCCTTTACCGCCAGCGGTCTTTTTTACATTAGATACCCGATTAATATCATTAATAATTAATTTACTTAATGGGTATGATATATCCACCGAAGGATTCATCGTAATTGTTAATATCATATTCTCACCTACAAATTAATATTGTTGGGAGAAACAACAATCTTAAATGATCACTTTTTAGATAGAATTCATTTTAAGCAAGTATGGAAACAATTCATAAATTATTAAACTGTAATTCGTTATCTTTTAAAAAACGTTAGATCAATTAAACCTACTTTAATCAGGTACCCTATTATCAATCGAAATATTAAACAGCGATTAAACTAACTCCCTGTTTTCCAAATTCCTGCTTACATTTACCATCAACATTGATATCTGTAATAATAGTATTAAGCTTATTTAGTGGTAAAACCACATTAATGCCATTTCGTCCAAACTTAGATGAATCTAGCACAGCAATTACTTTTTTTGCGGTATTAGCCATCACACTGCTAATTGTGTACCCTTCATTAAAGGTTGTTATTCCTCGTTTTGCATCTATACCATCTGCACCAACAAATAAAATATCAGCAGAGATACCATCTAACGATTGCTCAGCAATTTTTCCGTGAAAAGATCGGGTTTTATGCCTAAGTGTCCCACCACACATAAATAACATTATGTCGCTATTATCAGAGAGTATAAAAGCAGAGGTAAGACTATTTGTTATAACAGTAATGTTTTTTAATTTAACCAGCTCTTCGGCTATTAACATAGTAGTACTACCACTATCTAAAATAACAGTATCGCCTTGTTTAACATGTTTTACTGCTTCAATTGCAATTCGTTTTTTATCTTCAATAAATCGCTGATATCGTTCTTCTAACTGCAACTCTTTAAATGACTTTATATCATTATTATTGATGATTTTTGTTGCGCCACCATGAAATCGTGTTAGCTCACCTTGTTTCTCTAATAGTCGAAGATCTGTTCTGATAGTGACTTCTGAAACCTCATATTGTTCCGATAAATCACTGACTAATACTGTTCCTTTCATATTAAGAAATTCTATTATCTGTTGACGTCTTTCACTTGCATTCATATTATTTCCTTTTTCGAAAATTTTTAAGCAGTGTATAACAAACAAAATCAAAAGATAAGCTTTCATTTTTCATAGTTAATCTACAGCAAACTTTTAACTGCAATTCAATAAAATTTTGCCATTCATTGAATGCCCATTTAAATCGCTAACTTTATGAATAAATGTGTTAAAATCACCAATCACAGCGATTAATTCATTAAGATTTATTTTACCTTCTACAAAAAACTGACTTACCAATATCCATTCTTCACCGGGCCATGGCGCAGAATAGTTCATCCAACTTCCTAAAATTTGTAACTCTTTTCGTAAAATAAGACCGAACGTTTTTTCTGATAAGGTAAAATCATTATGGAGAGTACCAACCAAGCCCACTTTAGATCTAGGGCCAGCAATTTCAATGGCTAATCTGACAGTAATTGGCGAACCAGCTGTTTCTAATACAATTTGATCAAAACGATTGTAAGATAAAACTTGATAAATTTCATCAGAACTAAGATTTTTAGAGTTATAAGTAGCATCAGCACCTAGTCGTTTTGCAAGATTTAGTCGTTCATCATTAATATCTAAAACGGTAATAGAACTCGCACCCATTGCCTTGGCACAAAGCATAGCAAGCAGACCGATTGTTCCACCGCCAACAATTACGACATGTTTATTTTGGCAGCCACCCGCTAATAATAGTGCGTGCATTCCAACTGTCATCGGCTCAAAAAAGGCGCCTTCAAGAGCACTTACCTGTTTTGGTAATTTAAATGCATTTTTTTTATTTAATACAATATATTCAGCAAAACCTCCTGTTATTCTTGAACCCACAAAAGTATAATTTTTACAAAGTGAATAGTAATGCTTTTGGCACTCATCACATTTAAAACATGGTAACAATGGTACACAAGAAATTAAATCACCAATGTCAAACTCAGTTACATCATCGCCTATTTCAATGACAGTGCCACTAAATTCATGTCCAAGCGTAATAGGGTAAAAATGTGCTCCATGATGGAAGATTCTAGGAATATCGGATCCACATAATCCACAATAAGCAACTTTTACTAAAATTTGATCTGGAGATGTAATTTTGGGTATGTCAATATCTTCTATAGATAGAGATCCCCCTTCATTAACAATAACCGCTTTCATTTTATTTTCCTTAATTAGTAATCAAATTATTTTGAGAGATGACTTTCACTGCTTATTCAGTGAAAGCCTTAAAACTACATTTATTTATACGATTTATGGGCTATTTTTTTATTTCATCTGATTGTGCTATTTGTTGTTCTTTTAAAAATAGCTCATTTCTTTTAGCTCGCTTCCATGTTAAAAATAGGCAGAAGAGGTAAAACAATCCAATAAAAGCAAAGCCAATAGGTTGTTTTAAGTTCACTAGCTGAACCATAATATAGGTAATTGGTGAGCCACCTTGATCCATTGCTCCTACACTAATACTACTACCATCAGTGACAGTACCGGCATTGATTGCTAGTTGAGTTGTCAAAGGAACCATTTGTGTAGCAATCCAAAGCGTGATAGCAATAATGATTGAACCTGAAATAATGATTCTGAACAAATTACCTTGATGAACAGCCACACCCATTGCGATAAAAAAGCCAATAGTAGCTAAATCACCAAATGGTAAAACTTCATTGCCTGGTAAAATAATGGCAATAAAAATACTTAGTGGTATGAAAATTAAACTAGCAGAAACAACTGTTGAATGTCCTAATAATAAGGCAGGATCTAAACCAATGAGAAAATCTTGTCCACCAAATTTTGATTGTAGATGTTTACGAGCTTGTTTAGATATTGGTGTTAAGCCATCCATAATCGGTTTAATTACACGTGGCATTAATAACATTACCGCAGCTGTCTGAATAGCGAGTTGTAATGTTTCTTTCACACCATATCCAGCTAAAAGTCCTAACATAATGCCCATAAATAAACCAACCGTTACTGGTTCACCAAACGCACCAAACCGTTTTTGCATATCTACAGCATTAAAATTAATCTTATTAATCCCTGGTATTTTTTCAATTACAGCATCGACAAACACCGCAATTGGCCCACAATAAGCTGATGTACCATGAGGAACGGCAATCCCTTCAAGTTCAAAAAACTCTTTAGTATCTTTAGAAAACCAATCACCTAATTTATACGCAATAATGGCATGAACAATAACACCTGCAATACCTAACCAGTAGGAACCTGTTGCAATATAAACAAGTGCCCCAGAGAATGTCATATGCCATATATTCCAAATATCGACATTAACGACTCGTGTTAATTTTGCCAATAACATGACAATATTCACTGCGATCGCAATAGGTATCGCAACCAAGGCTATTTGTGATGCCCAAGTCATCGGTGCAGCACCTGGCCATCCAACATCAACCACATTCAAACTGATATCAAATCTTTCGGCCATAGCTTGAGCAGCTGGACCAACTGAACTTGTTAGTAAACCAACAACTAAACCAATACCAACAAATCCTATACCAATATGAATGCCCGCTTTTAAAGCATCACCCACTTTCATTCTTAATGCTAATGAAAATAGAATAATGACAATGGGTAACATTACTGATGGACCAAGATCCAAAATGTACTGCATAATTTCAGTAAACATAGATTTATCCTTTCAATATAGATAAAATTTTATCTTTTAGCTGATCTATCCCAACACCTGAAACAAAAGGCATGCCATGTACAATTGGAATATCACCAAAAGTCTGATCCATTCTTGCTGTAGTACAAATTAAATCGACATCATCAATAAAGGTGTTAATTTCATTAATCCGACATTGAATAAGATCTAATTCGATATTATTTTCTTTACATAAATCTTTTATCTCTTCTGCAGCTAAAGTTGATGTTGCAACTGCACCACCACATGCAACAATAATCTTCTTTTTCATAATGCCTCCTAAATAACTTTTTAATTAAATATCACTTTACTAAAACGCTCTGTAATTTCATCTTGTGGCGCTTTTAATAAGAAGTGATAGAATTCTTTATTTTGTAAATTTGAAAAAAGTGCTTTCAACAAATCAAGTTGATCTTCAGGGGAAGTTACAACTAATGAAATAATGAGGGAAACATCAACAGTACAGTCATCATCAGCTCGATTAAAAGCGACTGGACTTTGAGTGCGAATAATAAAAATTGCGGGTGTATTAGCATGTTCAGCCTCACAATGTGGAATCGCTACAGCATAACCATCAAGGGCAATACCTGTTGGAAATAAAGCTTCTCTTTCAATTAAAGCTTTTAAGTGGCTCTTTTTGACGATTTTTTTTTGCTGTAAATGCTCACTAATATAAGTTAATACTTCTTGCTGATTGTCAAACTTGAGCTTGTCTTCGAAAAGAAGCTGACACTTGTTCATATTTAATCTCCATTGTTGTACTTCTATTAAATTCTTTCATTTTACTTTCGAAAACAAAATATATAACGAAAGATTATTTACTTTCGATTTAAAAAGCAAACAGACTTTTATATTTTTGTGATCGAAATCTATTTTTTTAAAATAAAGATCAAAACTTAACTTCGTGATTATTTATGTTTATGAGGAAAAATATGATCATGATCACAAAAAGGAGTTTTTTAAATTGAAAAAAAAATCTAATATGCAAAAATGTTACCCGTAACAATATTTCAATTAAGGAGCAACTGTGACGAAAAATAATAAACAAGTTTTTGTATTAATGGGTGTTTCTGGTAGTGGAAAATCCGCAGTTGCCAAGCAAGTTTCATACAACCTTGATGCAGCATTTCTTGATGGTGATTTTTTACATCCTAAAGCAAATATCTTAAAAATGCGTAGTGGGACGCCATTAAATGACGAAGATCGTTTTCCTTGGCTTAATTTGATTAGTAATGCCGCATTTGCAATGAGCAACGTTAATGATATTTCTATTATCATCTGCTCAGCTTTAAAGCGAAAATATAGAGATATCATCCGTGGCGAAAACGAGAATGTACACTTTATTTATTTAAAAGGTAGTTATGATGTAATCGCTGATCGTTTAGCAAAACGAAAGGGACATTATCAAAAAACAGGGATGTTGCAATCGCAATTTGACACTCTTGAAGAACCAACCGCTGATGAAAAAGATGTGTATATAGTCAATATAGAACAACCATTAGAAAGAGTTGTGCATGATACCCAACAAGTCATATGCACAATATGCCAGCGCGACAAATAAAATATAAAATAAAAATCATACAAGAGGTTAATGTGAATCCAACTGTCAAAAATGTAACACAGCGAATTATTGAACGTTCCAAAGCTACTCGCACAGCCTATCTGCAAAAAATAGAAGATGCAACACTTAATAAAGTCACCCGCTCTAAATTACCATGTAGCAATTTAGCACATGGTTTTGCAGCTTGCTGTATTGAAGATAAGAATGATTTAAAAAATATCTTAAAGAGTAATATCGGTATTATTAGTTCTTACAACGATATGCTTTCAGCGCATAAACCTTATGAACTCTACCCTGAACAAATTCGCAAAGTATTAAATGAAGTTGGAGCCGTTGGACAAATGGCAGGGGGAGTACCAGCAATGTGTGATGGAGTAACTCAAGGTGAACCTGGAATGGAGCTGTCATTAATAAGCCGAGATATCATTGCAATGTCGGTTGCTGTGGGGCTTTCACATAATATGTTTGATGGTGCATTATATCTTGGTATATGCGATAAAATTGTACCGGGTTTATTAGTTGGAGCTTTAACCTATGGTCATCTGCCCGCAATTTTTGTACCCGCAGGACCAATGCCATCTGGACTATCGAATAAAGAAAAAGTTCGTATTCGTCAACTCTACTCTGAGGGAAAAGCCTCGCGTGAAGATTTATTAGAGTCAGAAGCTGCATCTTATCATTCTAGTGGTACTTGTACTTTTTATGGAACGGCAAACAGTAACCAAATGGTGATTGAATTAATGGGATTACACTTGCCGGGATCTGCATTTGTCAATCCAGAAACAACTTTACGTTTCGAACTAACCAATGCTGCAGCTAAACAGATTACCCGCCTGACTAAGCAATCAGGTAATTATATGCCTATTGGAAAAATGGTTGATGAAAGAGTCATCGTTAATGGCTTAATTGCATTACTTGCAACAGGTGGTTCAACTAACTTAACAATGCATATAGTGGCAATAGCTAAAGCTGCCGGCATTATTGTTAATTGGGACGATATTTCAGATCTTTCAACAGTCGTACCACTTTTATGTCGAATTTATCCAAATGGACCTGCAGATATTAATTATTTTCAAGCTGCAGGTGGGACTTCATTATTGGTTAGAGAATTACTTGAAGGTGGTTTATTACACGAAGATGTTGAAACGGTTGTGGGACGAGGATTGAGCCATTACATCAAAGAGCCAATTTTAGAAAATGGTAAACTTATTTTCCGAGAGGGTCCAAATCAATCATTAGATGAAAATGTTATTACATCAATAAAAAAACCTTTTAATTCACATGGTGGATTAAAAGTAATGTCAGGCAACATTGGTAGAGCAGTAATGAAAACTTCAGCTATTGCTCCAGAACATCAGATCATTGAAGCTCCTGCCGTTGTTTTTAATAGTCAATATGACTTAGATGATGACTATAAAGCCGGTAAGTTAGATAAAAATTGTGTAGTAGTAGTTCGTTATCAAGGCCCTAAAGCAATCGGTATGCCTGAACTGCATAAATTGATAACACCATTGGGAGTTTTGCAAGATCGAGGATATAAGGTTGCTTTGTTAACCGATGGTAGATTATCAGGAGCATCAGGTAAAGTACCGGCAGCAATACATGTAACACCTGAAGCCTATGATGGTGGCTTATTAAGTAAAATAAAAAATGGAGATATGATAAGAGTTAATGGACAGACTGGCGAAATAACGTTATTAGTAGACGAGACAGAGCTAGCTAAGCGCCAACCTCATCGCTTTGATTTATCAAATTCACATATTGGTTATGGACGAGAACTATTTACTATTATTCGGGAAAATTTAACTTCTGCTGAAGAAGGTGCAGTAAGTTTCTAAATTAATAGTTCTGCCGCAATATGCGGCAGAAATCAGTAAAAATATACTGAAACGTACCCTTAACCTGAAACTTTTTGACAAAAATTATTAATAATAACTTTATAAATTATTTCTTGATAAAGTTATCAACCAATAAATTCATTACATCACCTATTTTCCCACTCAAAGAAGCTTTCATACTATAAAGAGCCATCCCCATGACTTGCGAAGCCTTTATCTCTGGTGGCATAACAAGTTCATCCGTACTGGTTTTAACGTCCAAAAGCGCTGGACCACTATGGGTTAAAAATGATTGCATTGCAGCTTCAAGTAAATCTGAATCATCAACTCTTATTGAAAATAATCCCATCGATTCCGCTACTTTGGCAAAATTTGGATTCTGTAAATCAGTATAGTGATTAACTAAGCCCTCTACTTTTTGTTCTAATTCTACAAAATTAAGTGAACTATTATTAAGTACAATTATTTTTATCGGTAATTTTTCTTGGATTGTCGTTAATAAATCGCCCAATAACATACTAATACCACCGTCACCTGATAAGGTGATCACTTGACGATTAGGAAACGCTTTTTGAACACCTAAAGCTTGTGGCATGGCATTGGCCATGGTGCCATGTTTTAAACTAATTACAGTTCGTCTTTTGCCATTAGTATTAAAGTGTCGACAAGCCCAAACCATAGCCGAACCAACATCGGCACAAAGCACAGCATCATCGGTTGCATATTTATCAATTAATTCAGTTAAATATTGGGGATGGATAGTAGATTTGGAGGGTAATGCTTTTTTATTCAACTTATTCATAGCACTACTATACAATGTTCGGCATGTTTCTAAAAACTTAGTATCATGCTTTTCGTTAACTAAAGGTAACAAAGCAGCTAAAGTTGGTTTACTGCTACCAACAACACCAACATTTACTCGATGACGTCGTCCTAAGTGAGTTGCATCAATATCAATTTGAATAATTGTGGCATTATTTGGATAAAATTGAGACCACGCAAAATCAGTACCAAGCAGAATAAGAACTTCACACTCTTTAATTGCCATCGTTCCTGATTTAACACCAAACATTCCAGTCATACCGACATTATATGGATTATCATATTCAACAAAATCTTTACCTCTAGAGGTATGTACAATAGGAGATTTTATTTTTTCGGCAAATGCAATAAGCTCATTATGAGCATCATACACGCCTTGACCAGCAAAGATGGTCACTTTTTGATTTTTATTTATAATATCTGCAATTTCAGCCAACTCTTTATCTGATGGGCGTATTATTGGTTTAGGATGATAAATCTTGTGACCACATTTATCTTCTACTTTCTCTAAACTAATATTATAAGGAATCACCAACACCGCAACACCGCGTTGATTAATAGCTGCTTGAATAGCCGCAGTAGTGATTTCTCTTACTTGAGTAGCATCACTAATTTCCCGACAAAATACAGAACAATTTTTATATACTGCTTCAAAATCAACTTCTTGTGGAAAATCGTTTCCTTGTTGCGAAGTAATTAACTGACTCGCTAATAAAATAACGGGTACTCTATTTCTTTGTGCTTCATAAATACCATTAATAAAATGTAAACTACCGGGTCCACAAGAACCAGCACAAGCGGTAATTTGATCGGTAAGATAAGCCTCTGCTCCAGCAGCAAAAGCACCAACTTCTTCATGGCGTACATGAACCCACTCAATATCACTTTTTTTAATAGCCGAGGTAATTTGATTTAATGTATCGCCTACAATACCATAACAATGTTTAACACCTGCTTCACCTAAAATATCAACTATAATTTGTGCAACTGTTTTCTTTGATGACATATTCTCTCCTAAACAAGGGTTATCGGTTGAATAAGTTAATTTCAGTAAATTACACCTAAGTTTTGTTAAAGCGAATGAGTTATGAAAAAATAGCAAAAAATGTTAAATAGGTAATAAATGATCAATTATTGTTAAATAAACAGCAATAGAAAATATTCCCTATTACAATAAATCAAGGTATTATGTATAAAATAAAACCTACTTCATTGAGTTATTTTTGTGAAAAACTTGTCATCTGAGCATGGCTTAATGTCATTTACTGCTGCTTTTTTGCCTGATTATTTAACCCAATATTATCCTCTCATCGTTGTTTGTATATTGCTTCTTATTGCCATTATCTTATTTTCACTTAGCAAATTGAGAATGGACATAATTGCACTACTTACCATTACAGCTATCACCATGACAGGTGTGTTAACGCCTGCTGAAGCTCTATCTGGATTTAGTGACCCCAATATTATCTTAATTGCACTACTTTTTGTTATTGGTGAAAGCCTAGTAAGAACGGGTATTTCATACAAGATGAGCGAATATATTCTGAAAATAGCTGGCCAAAATGATATTCGTATTATCACTTGTATCATGTTAGGCGTCGCTTTACTTGGCTCAGTGATGAGCTCAACAGGCGTCGTTGCTATTTTTATTCCTGTTGCTATTAGTATTGCTAATCATACAGGTATTCATGTAAAAAAACTAATGATGCCTCTTTGTATTGCAGCATTAATTAGTGGCATGATGACATTGGTTGCCACCGCCCCCAATCTAGTAGTAAATAGTGAACTAAGTCGTGCCGCACTTGAAGAGTTTGGATTTTTCTCAATTACGCCAATTGGTATTGGTGTTTTAATTGTTGGCGTTATTTATTGTATATTAACACGCAATTGGTTGCTTACTGCAGAACAAGTTACACCAACTAATATTCAACCACAAAGACGAAAAATAACTGATTTAATTCGAGACTATAAATTAATTGGTCGTGCTCACCGCGCACAAATACTGGCCGGTTCGCCTTTTGTAGGACGAACTATTGATGGTTTACACTTGCGTACTAAACATGGTGTTAATGTTATCGGTATTGAACGTTGGCGTAAATTTCATAAAGTATTAATACCAGTAAATGGTTCAACCGAATTTCGTGAAAATGATATCTTATTATTAGATATGTCGCATTCAGAAGCCGATTACCGAACATTTCTGACAACAAATAATCTGGAACCTAAAATTTTACGCGGTGAATATTTTTCTGAACAAGTTAAAGAAGTTGGCATGGCCGAAGTTGCACTACTACCAGAATCAACACTATGTGGTAAAACACTCAATGAAATAGATTTCAGAGGAAAATACTTTCTAACAGTAATTGGTATTTGGCGCAATCACGCTCCAGTTGAAACAAACAACTTATTCCAAGAGCGTTTAGAAATGAGTGATACATTATTGGTCTGTGGAGATTGGGGATCAATTCAAAAACTGCAAACACGTACTAATGATTTTGTGGTCTTAGATTACCCTGCAGATATTGACGATATTGCTCCTGCAAGCTCACAAGCCCCCGCAGCTTTAATAAATTTGGCGATAATGATTCTATTGATGGTTACAGGTATTGTACCAAATGTAGTTGCTGCACTTATTGCCTGTCTATTAATGGGAGCTACTCGTTGTATTGACATGGCCAATGCTTATAAATCCATTCATTGGCCAACATTAATTTTAATTATTGGGATGATGCCTTTTGCTGTAGCTTTAAATAAAACGGGAGGAATTTCGCTAATATCTGAATGGCTAGAAATTCATCTACGATCTTTTGGTCCATACATGGTATTAACCTTTATCTTTTTATTATGCTCAACAGTAGGGTTATTTATTTCTAATACTGCAACTGCAATTTTGATTGCTCCAATCGCAATTGATTTAGCGGTAAAATTTAATTATTCACCTTATCCTTTTGCCATGACTGTCGCCATTGCGACATCTGCGTCATTTATTACACCTGTTTCTTCGCCAGTTAAAACCATGGTTGTTGCGCCTGGTGGATACAGTTTTATTGATTTTGTTAAAGTTGGCGTACCATTAACATTTTTGGTGATGGTAGTAGACATTGCTCTAGTACCTATATTTTTTCCATTTTAAAAATTAATGATGTTTCGATTGCTTATAACAAACGTTTTGTTAAAATTTATTGGTTGAAAAATATATTATTAAAAATAATTAATTGAATTATAGGAAGATAAAGGTGTTAAAAAATGAGTAATATCATACAAACTATTATGGCTCTTATCGTTGTTGCCGCTATTTTTATCGGTTTAGCAACATTTGTTGGACTTATGAATAAGCTTTATTGCCAAAGAATTATAAAACTTGTTGAATCAGGAGAAATGAGCGATGAGGAATTAACAAAAAACTACAATATGTCCAAAAAAAATCAAGATAATACAATGTGGGCATTTTTTATATTTGGGATCTTTTATCAATATGGTTTAAAATTGCAACATAAAGTTTTCGATACCTATAAAGAAGCAATGATTAAACGTAACCTACCTTTATAATTTTGCTACTAATTTTATACAATACAACCCTATATGATAATAAGGTGCTTTCAGTAATAAATAATGGCACCTTTTTTGTTTAAAGATTCTCAACGAAATTTCAACTATAATCATTATTTTTTATTATGGATATAAAACTTATGCAACAGACAACTAAACCGTTAAATATTATTTTTGCCGGTACGCCTGACTTTGCAGCCACTCATTTAAAAGCATTAATTGACTCTAATCATAATGTGATTGCAGTTTTTACACAACCTGACCGTCCTGCTGGACGTGGCAACAAAGTAACAGCCAGTCCGGTTAAACAATTGGCGTTAGAAAATAATCTTCGGATTTATCAACCGGCAACGCTTAAATCATCAGAAGATCAAAAAATCATTAGTGATCTTAATGCTGATATTATGATTGTTGTAGCTTATGGATTGATTTTGCCACAATCAGTTTTAGATACGCCAAAACTTGGCTGCTTAAATGTGCATGGTTCGTTATTACCAAGATGGCGTGGAGCAGCCCCAATTCAACGAGCTTGTTGGGCTGGTGATAAACAAACTGGTATAACCATTATGCAAATGGATGCGGGCCTTGATACTGGTGATATGTTATATAAACTAAACTGTAACATTGAACCAACTGATACAAGCGCTTCATTATACGATAAATTGGCTAAACTTGGTCCACAAGCATTACTCAAAACACTAGATTTAATCAGCGAAGGCAATATTCATCCTGAAAAACAAGATCCTTCGCAAGCGACTTATGCTAAAAAACTATCAAAGCAAGAAGCCAAATTAGATTGGCATCTTTCTGCCCAGCAACTTGAGCGTTGTGTACGAGCCTTTAATCCTTGGCCTGTAAGTTATTTTGAAGTTAATAGTGAATTGGTTAAAGTATGGCAAGCACAAGCTATTGCAATTAATCACAATAAACCTGTTGGTACCATTTTGCAGGTAGATAAAACTGGAATTTGTATTGCAACCAGTGAAGGAGCATTAAATATGACACTGCTACAACCTGCGGGTAAAAAACCTATGTCAGCACAAGATCTATTAAATTCTCGTAAAGCTTGGTTTGAGGTTGGTGAAAGACTCAATGTAAACGAATAACAATTTAAATATATTAATATTACGGGATGCTATCCTGTAATATTTATCGTTTTTTAGCTAAAAGTGTAGCAAATCTTAATTTAATTCGATTACCATAAATATCCGTTTTGTGTAATTCACCAACATCCTCGTTATACTTTAAAATATCCCAATTTTGATAGTAATGAAGCAATTCTTTCTCTTTAAATGTGAATGAAAATCCGACCTGACAAGGATAATCTTTAGTCGACATAGCACAAACAATTAAATTATATCCACCTGATTTAGTAACTAATTGCATATTATCAATAATGTCTGAAATTCGGTCTGATTGCAAAAACATCATAACTACAGTAGAAATAATGAAATCATATTCACCTTGTAAATTAGCTTGGTTAATATCATAAACATCAGCATTAATGCGAGATAAATGCTCACTATTAATAATTTGCTCTAAATTATTTATACTTAATTCGGATTTATCAACTGCATCAACATCAAACCCTAACAGCTGTAAATATAGTGAATTACGTCCAGAACCACAACCAAGATCGAGTGCTTTTCCAACCGGTACAATATGGCAAGCAGATATTACTTCAGAATGTGTTTTTGTTATTTGATACTTTTTATGTGTATAGTCTTCGGGTTGACAATAAAAAGCTAATTGACATTGTAAATCATCAGAAACTCCAGCAATACGATGCCATTGCTGAGGTGCAATAAATGGAGGTTGGTGTTGTATATCGTAATGGTCCCGAGTTAAAACTTCACCTTGTTCAGTTAATAACTCAAAATCTAAATAACCAGCAATGATTGTCAATTTTGCCCATGTTCCAACTTGTGTATTGTGTTGTTCGCAAAACATTTGTGGCAGTGTTTTAACATTCCAAACAGGTAACGTTTTATAACAAACTAAATTTTCCATAATAATTTCACCATCTACAAACGATAATAGTTTACTATTATAGTCAACTATTAATAAAATTAACAACGCTTGTTTTAAGCTATGGAACTGAAAACAACCAATCAAAAAATGAATTTTTGTGGCGAAGTTAACTTTATCAACATATAATCATCACTATCCTAAACTATGTAGTAAAAATATTAGAGGAAAAATTATGGGATTTTTAGTAGGTAAGCGCATACTAGTTACTGGTGTTGCCAGTAATCGTTCTATTGCTTATGGTATTGCACAAGCTATGCATCGTGAAGGGGCTGAATTAGCTTTTACTTATCAAAATGATAAATTAAAAACACGCGTTGAAGAGTTTGCAGCGGATTTTGATTCTAAAATCGTCTTACCATGTGATGTGTCACATGATGAAAGCATCACTGAACTTTTTACTGAATTAGCAAAAACATGGGACAAATTTGATGGATTTGTGCATGCAATCGCTTTTGCTCCTGGTGACCAATTAGATGGTGATTATGTTAATGCGGTTACGCGTCAAGGGTTTGCTATCGCACATGATATTAGTTCTTATAGCTTTGTTGCTATGGCAAAAGCATGTCGATCAATGTTAAATCCAAATTCAGCATTAGTAACACTTTCGTATCTTGGTGCTGAACGCGCAATTCCTAACTATAATGTAATGGGATTAGCTAAAGCTTCCCTTGAAGCAAATGTTCGTTATATGGCAAACGCCATGGGACCAGAAGGAATTCGTGTTAACGCAATTTCAGCAGGCCCAATTCGTACGCTTGCCGCATCAGGCATTAAAGACTTCAAAAAGATGTTATCTCACTGCGAATCGGTTACTCCTATTCGTCGTACAGTAACAATAGAAGATGTTGGTAATTCAGCAGCCTTTTTATGTTCAAACCTTGCATCAGGAATTACTGGTGAAGTGGTACATGTCGATGGCGGATTTAGTATCGCAGCAATGAATGAGTTAGAACTTAAATAGTTCCCAACACCGTTATTCTCCCGTGAAATTACGGGAGAATATTTCATAGCAAAATAAAAATCAGCTAAAAAGCGGATAGTCGCTTATATCTATGCCTATAACTAACTAAAACTGATGAATTAAATATTGCAAAAATATTATGGGAAATTTAATATTTTGCTAAATATCGACACAAATAAGCAGTAGGTTCTACAACTACAACATCAAATTGGCTTTCTCCTGCGATATGGAAAACCTGCCCTACTTCAAAAATCTGCCAATCCTTTGCTGTAGGTAATAGTACTTTTAATGAACCAGTAATCACGGTCATTTCTTCTGGTTTGTCGGTGCTAAAAATATACTCACCAGGTAACATTACTCCAATAGAAGCTTGGCCAAGAGAGGCATTTTGGAAACCAATGGACTGCACTTTACCATTAAAATATTGATTTATATTTAACACAATCACTCCTTATCATTTTTAGTTAGTTTCAAATTTTTAATTAATTAAATAAGTTATCTATAAATTATTTAATTACAACAATGAATGATTAATTTCTAAAACAGAATAACTTTAATTTAGCAATGACAGATTTATACAAAACAATATAAAATATTAGTAGACATATTACAAATATTAACCAATTTAAGCATCGCTTTTTAAAAAAATCTTACTGAAGATTCAAAAGAAATCTTCTAATTTTCACCTCAAATTTTTTCAGAAGAAAATAGCATACAGATTAGATTTTTTCCGTTAAAATCTACCTTAATTTGCTCAATAAAAGTTTATTGGAGAAAAAATGAAAATAGCAAAAAATAAAGTTGTCAGTTTAGCTTTTCAAGTTCGAACTAAAGATGGTGTATTGGTTGATGAAGCAACTAAAGTCACACCTTGTGAATATTTGCATGGAGCAGAAAACTTATTACCAGATTTGGAAAAAGCATTAGAAGGTCGTCAAATCGGTGATAAATTTGATGTTGAGCTAATTAATGCTTATGGTGATTTTAATGATGCACTTGTACAAAATGTTCCACGAGATGTTTTTGTTGGTGTAGATGAATTAGAAGTTGGTATGCGCTTTTTTGCTGATACTCAGCATGGACCGCTACCAGTGGAAATAACAGCAATTGATGGAGATAATATCACTATCGATGGCAATCATATGTTAGCAGGTCAAGATTTGAAGTTTACCGGTGAAGTATTAGCTATCCGTGAAGCAACAGAAGAAGAAATTGCTCATGGACATATTCATGGTGAACATGGTCACGATCATGGACATAGCGGTTGTGGCTGTGGTGGACACGATCACGAAGAAGATGATAATCAAGGTTGTTGTGGTGGTGGCGACGGTGGTTGTGGTTGTCATTGATTTTTTCGATAACGATTATAATATTCTAAAGCGCCATTATGAAGTGACCCCATAAAGTTGGACACTTTTATTAAGCGGCTTGTAAGGCCTGATTTCGATATTCAACCGGAGTCAGGCCTTTTAA
>NZ_JACFPU010000079.1:0-267 GCF_016101825.1 Gilliamella sp. B14384G12
ATTACGGTTTTTTCGGATAGTGCCACAGCTTTATTAGTAACGCTTATCATTATTTTACTTTTAAAGTTACCTGACATCTTTGCAAACTTTTCGACCGAGTTAGTAATAAAAGTTATAGTATTAATCGAGATAGATACGCTAGCAAATATAAGTCCTGCCATTGCTTCACTCCGCTGTTCTTGTGTTAAATTAGTTTTTTGCAGAGTTTTATTATTATCTAGCAATAATTTTGCTTGCCATGCTAATAAAAGGAATTCAAATAGAATT
>NZ_JACFPU010000080.1:0-263 GCF_016101825.1 Gilliamella sp. B14384G12
GCTTTTGGCTGGGTCGATTATTTAACTGCTTTGCGCCTGAATTTAACTGGCCAGAGGGTATTGATAAAGCCTCACGGGCAGAATCCCTTGAAGAGCTTGCCAAAATAGAGCAGGAGTATAACTTAGTCGGCAAATCTTTCCCTTACGAACAACCCTAGGAAAAAATAATATTGATATCAAAGTGGACAAATAATGGCAGAATTTAAATTGGGGTATAAACATTATCCTAAAGACTTAGCAAAATTTAAACCAGTAGATAAAGA
>NZ_JACFPU010000081.1:0-260 GCF_016101825.1 Gilliamella sp. B14384G12
TGTCTTAAGGAATACTGATATTTAAGAGCTAAAACAACTAACGTTTTTTCTTTGTTTGTTGTCGTTTTGCTTGTTTCAGCTCTTCTAACTTTTTTAGAACAGCATTTTCTGCTCGTAGATAAGCAATTTCCTCTTTTAATGCTTCAATTGTTTTTTCATCATCACTGTCAGTAGATTCAATACGGGGTTGCTTCATACAGGGTTTTCCTCTGGAACGATATTCAAGCCCTCGGAAACCTTTTTTATGATATCTATCAAGC
>NZ_JACFPU010000082.1:0-259 GCF_016101825.1 Gilliamella sp. B14384G12
TCTGCCCGTGAGGCTTTATCAATACCCTCTGGCCAGTTAAATTCAGGCGCAAAGCAGTTAAATAATCGACCCAGCCAAAAGCGCCGCCTGATTTTGCCTTTGTAATTCATCCCCTCCATACCATTCATATAACACAGTAACCAGCGCCATTCGCTTTTATGAACGTAATTGGCATTATCCCATAAGCTAAAGTAATCTATCAGGGTATCGGTTTGTCGGTCGATCACTGCCGCAAAAATCTCCTGCTGAAAAAAGAAGC
>NZ_JACFPU010000009.1:0-129417 GCF_016101825.1 Gilliamella sp. B14384G12
CGTATACTACGCTACACCTTTTTATTCGTCAAGATCTTTTTTCAAAATTTTTGACCTTGCTCACTCACACCTTTTTCGTCTGCTTGTCGCTGACGCCGTGTCAGTGGATGCGCATTATAGGCACTTTAAATTTTACTGCAAGTGTTTATTGCTATTTTTTTTCTGTTTGTGTTTTTTTTGGTCTAAATGCATTCAAAGCATACTAAAACTAGACATTTTATATCAAATCGCTGTTTTTATTTACTTGTATAAACTATATTGCCTATCACTAAAAGAATCAGTAATGATTAAATTAATATATAAAGTATGCAGCATTCATTCTAAATGCTGCATTCAAATAATCACTAATCTAAGATTCTGCTTTTATCTTTTTTGGTAAATCCGCTAAGCTGTCGATGACCCAATCAGCTTGAGCTAATGCTTCATCCGTAACTATATCCCCAGTCTTTACTAGTACTGTTTTTTTAACACCAGCACGTTTACCTGATAATAAGTCAGAAATTCTATCACCAACCATATATGAATTAGTGATATCTATGTTTAGCTCTTTAGCTGCAGTTTGAATCATACCCGGATTTGGTTTTCGACATTCACATGTATCTAATAAAGGATCATGCGGACAATAATAGATACCGTCTAAATCTACACCTCGATCTTGTAATGACCAATCCATCCATTCTGTTAGGACATTAAATTGTTCTTCTGTGAATTTATTTCTTGCAATCCCAGATTGGTTAGTTGTAATAACCAATAAAAAGCCCATTTTTTTCAGTTCTTGCATTGCATCAATGACACCATCAATAAAATGAAATTTATCAATTGTATGCACATAATTATAATCAATATTAATGGTTCCATCTCGATCTAAAAAAATAGCTGGTTTCATGTTAACTTTTTTCCCTTTTGCTTAGATATTCCGCGAATTTACATAGCATATTATTGATTGACTTAGATGTCTAGACGTCTTAATATTCACCTATTCACACATTGTCTTTATATATTATGATACAACTACAACATATTTCGAAAATATTTGAACATAATAATTCGCCAATTCATGCATTAAAGGACATTACAATTCATGTACCCAAAGGAAAAATTTATGGTGTTATTGGTAAGTCGGGTGCAGGAAAAAGCACGCTTATTCGCTGTGTCAATCTTTTAGAAAGACCGACCAGTGGTAAAATATTTTTTGATAATCAAGAGATAACTCATTTATCAAATCGTAAGCTTATAGAAGTACGTCGAAAAATTAGCATGATTTTTCAGCATTTCAATCTGCTTTCTTCACGCACAGTATTTGATAATATTGCATTTCCCCTTGAGCTGAATAAAACACCTAAAGCCATAATTAAACAAAAAGTTAGTGAACTTATTGATTTAGTTGGATTAACTGAAAAGACTAATGCCTATCCAGCTAATTTATCGGGTGGTCAAAAGCAACGTGTTGCTATAGCAAGAGCGTTAGCTAGTGATCCCAAAGTTTTATTGTGTGATGAAGCAACCAGTGCACTTGACCCTGAAACAACGCGTTCTATTTTGGCATTATTAAAAGATATCAACCAAAAATTAGGTTTAACCATTTTATTAATTACCCACGAGATGGATGTTGTTAAACAAATTTGTGACCAAGTTGCCGTTATTAGTAATGGAGAATTAGTTGAGCAATCATCGGTCGGAGAAATGTTTTCACATGCAAAAACAGATATTGCGCGTCAATTTATTCAATCAACTTTACACCTTAATATTCCTGAAGATTATTTAGTAAAACTATCGTCTGAATATAAAGAAGGACTTAATCCTTTGGTTAGTTTTGAGTTTACCGGTGTTTCAGTTGATTTACCGTTATTATCACAAATTTCTAAAGAGTTTGATATTGATAGCAATATTATTAGTGCACAAATGGATTATGCAGGAGGTGTTAAATTCGGATTAATGTTAGCTGAAATAAGAGGAAACCCCAAAAGCACAGCATCAGCAATTCAATTTTTAGAAAAAAATAACACTAAAGTAGAGGTGCTTGGCTATGTTTAATTTTATTCCATCATTTAAGCCTTTTGAGTCATTATTTAGATATTTAGCAGGACACGACTTTTGGGCAAACTTTGTGGCATTTTGTTCTTCATTTAATGGATTTAATGAAGCTATGCTATTCAAAATGGCACAAGCAACCGATGAAACATTATATATGGTTATTCTGTCCGGTTTTTGGGGGGCAGTAATAGGTTTACCTATTGGTATATTACTTTATACCACCCGTAAAGGACAAATTTTAGATTGTTATACAGCCAATAGCACGCTTTCATTTATTACTAATGTGTTTCGTTCCATACCTTTTATTATATTAATTGTTTGGATTATTCCATTTACTACAATTTTAATGGGAACTTTTATCGGTAAACAAGCAGCGGTGGTTCCATTAAGTATTGGTGTTTCTCCATTAATTGCACGTATGATTGAAAATGCGTTATTGGATGTACCTAAAGGACTAATTGAGGCGGCTCGCTCAATGGGCGCAACCCCATTACAAATTATATATAAAGTTCTATTACCTGAATCATTACCGGTAATAGTCAACAGCATGACAATCACATTAATTACTCTTACTGGATATATTGCTATGGCTGGAGCCGTTGGTGCCGGTGGTTTAGGTCAACTTGCGATTCAATATGGTTACAATGGCTATAAGCCTGCTATAATGAATACGGTTTTAATTATATTAATTGTTATTGTTTTTATTATACAATTTATCGGCAATAGGATTGTCAAACGCGTTACGCATCACTAATTTTGGAGGAATTTATGTCTATTAAAAAGTTAGCACTTATTACCACATTGGTAAGTTCATTTTTTTTAACTGGTTGCGATAATAAGCAATCAACAGTTTCAGATAATAAATCAGAAGAACCGACTAAAGTTAGCATGGTTAAAGTAGGTGTGATTTCTGGTCCTGAACAAGAAGTTGCAGAAGTTGTTAAGCAACAAGCCAAAGATCTTTATAACCTAGATGTTGAACTGGTTATTTTTAATGATTATGTTACACCAAACCAAGCATTAAATGATGGCTTAATCGATATTAATGCTTTTCAACATAAACCTTATTTAGATGAACAAATAAAAGAACGCGGCTATAAACTCGCTGTTGTCGGTAACTCATTTGTTTACCCTATTGCTAGCTATTCCCATAAATTAAAACCAATTGATAACACAACTGAAACAGGTGAAGGTGTAAAAGTAACTTCACCTCGTGGTGAAACTTTCTTTATTGCTGCTAATTCAACTATTGCTATTCCAAATGATCCAACCAATTTAGGTCGTGCATTACTCTTACTACAACACGAAGGAATGATTACTGTTGATGAAACCAAAGGTTTACTACCAACCGTTCTTGATATCACAAGTAATCCTTATAATTACAAAATTGTTGAGCTTGAAGCACCAATGCTACCGCGTTCATTAGATGATGCACAGATTGATCTTGCTATTATCAATAATGCCTTTGCAGGACAAGCAAATTTAACACCAAGCAAAGATGGTATATTTGTTGAAGATAAAGAATCACCTTATGTTAATATTATTGTAGCCCGAGAAGCTGACAAAGATAATGAGAACGTCAAAAACTTTGTTAAAGCCTATCAAACCGATGCAGTAGCACAAAAAGCCGATCAAATTTTCAATGGCGGTGCAATTCGCGGTTGGTAATGATTTATGAATTATCAACTATAAATATCTTTCCGCTGACCAATAAATCAGCGGAAAGATAATAAAGAATCAATAAAACTATTTAAATTTTGCCATCAATGAATAAAAATCTTAAATAATGACATATCAAATCAAACCTATCGGTATTATTCACTCCCCCTACAGCGAAAAATTTGCGGTCCCTCGACAACCCAATTTAGTTACCGCAGGCCAAGGCGAACTTCATCTATTAGCACCATATAATAATCCTGTTAGTGTTAAAGGATTAGAACAATTTTCACATTTATGGCTATTATTTCAGTTTCATCATATTGAGCCAGAAAAGTGGCGTTTAGCTGTGCGTCCACCGCGCTTAGGCGGTAATAAAACATTAGGTGTATTTGCCACCAGATCACCTTTTCGCCCCAATCATATTGGACTTTCAGCGGTCGAATTAAAAGATATTGTCATTAAAAATAAGCAAATTATTTTGAAATTAGGCAGTATTGATTTAGTTGATGGCACGCCAATTATCGATATTAAACCTTACTTACCTTATTGTGATAGTTATCCTACAGCTATTGCTGGTTATGCTCAATCAGAACCAGAGAGAAAAATCACAGTTGAATTTTCACCGCAAGCGCAATTGATTCTAACTTCACACCTATCAACTTACCCACACCTTACAGAATTAATTACGCAGGTTATTTCTCAAGATCCAAGACCTGCATATAAACAAAATAATATTGAGCAACGAGAATATGGACTGACACTTTATCAATTTAATATAAAATGCAAAATCAGTAACCAACACGCAATTGTTGAAAATATCACTATAGATAAGAAGAAATAGTTAAAACTTGTCACTTTTTATTGATAAAGAACAAAGGTATCAGCTTTGAATAACTTTTAATAATTGGCGATAAATATAATAGCCTATTAAATAATAAAGTATTAACTTTTGTGAAAAATTTTCAAATTAATACCTTGTTTTAAGATACTTAACTAAAAATTTATTTGTAAAGATGATTTACAAAAATATCATCTAAATAAACAAAAAAGACTGGTATATTTACATAACTTTGATACATTAAATATGGGTTTAATTTCCCTATATTTCCCTTAACCACTAAAATTTCATAAATTTTAGTGGTTCTTTTAAATGAAATATTAATGGTATTGAGGATTTTGTTTATTTCTCATTTGAGTGATATCAATTGCATCAAAGATGTAATGCTTTCCACAATAATCACAATGAATATCAATCTTTCCATCATCTTCATTTAGAATTTCATCAATTTCGTTAGCGGGTAAAGTCATTAAACTATCTTCACAACGTTGACGAGAGCATCCACATTTAAAAATAATATTATGAGTTTCAAAAAGCCTAACTTCTTCTTGATTGTAAAGACGATATAAAATTTCATCAGTTGATAGCCCAAATAACTCATCACTAGTAATTGTTTCAGTCAAAGCGCTAAGATGCTCAAATGAATCGGTTGCATTTTCATTACTAGGTAAAACTTGCAGTAAAATTCCTGAAGCCATTAACTTACCCTCAAATAAACCTGTTTTAACAAACAGCCTAGTTGGTAACTGTTCTGACTGCATAAAATAGTTTTCTATACAGCCTATTAATGAATCTTTTTCCAAACCAACTATGCCTTGATAGCGTTCGCCATTTTTAGGTGTAATTGTGATAACTATATAGCCATTACCTACCATATCTTTAAGTGAAGCATTATCAGCGATACTACTATTAATTCGAGCAACACCACGCAACTCTTGCTGATTATTACCATTAACTACAGCTAAAGTGAGAGGTCCATCACCCTGTAATTGTACAGCAATATCACCTTCAAATTTTAAAGTGGCAGTTAATAAGCTGGTTGCAACTAATAATTCGCCTAATAACTTTTGTACTGCTATTGGATAATTATGATTATCTAAAATAGCTTGGTATGTCTGTTCAAGATGGGTAATTTCACCGCGAATAGGATGATTATCAAATAAAAATCGATTTAGAGTATCCATATTAGTTGTTGTCACCTTTTTGTCTATCATATTTAAATTTAAGCAAATTTCGTCGCTCTTTTTTATCTGGTCTTCTATTAGGATGCGGCATAGTTAATGCATTAAGCTTGCGTGCTTCTGCCATTTTATCGCGCTTAGCAATACTATCGAGAGTTTCTCGATAAAGAAATTGGGCTTCAGCGGCAGTTCTTCTTTGACTGCTAATAGCCAAAATTTGAATCGTTTTTTGTTCAGAACCCTGACGAAGTGTCAACATTGCCCCAACTTCAACAATTTTACTTGGTTTAGCACGTTGCCCATTGTAGTGAACTTTACCACCATCAATCATTTCTCTGGCTAAAGAACGGGTTTTATAAAACCTTGCAGCCCACAGCCATTTATCTAATCTTACTAACTCCATCACCACCTCATGTAATTTTATTATCAAAGCCAGTTTGATATTAAAATTGATACAACCAATAAAATAGTTTGTTACAAATTATATAAGATTGCTTTTTTTAAAATCAATGTTGTGGGTTAACAATAAACTCATTACCATTTGTTAAAAATGTACCAGATAAACCAAATGGTGAAATGTCGCCATGTAAATCGGCATTATAATTGAAAGCGTTAGGGGGTTCTTTAACTAACTTCCATTCGTCAAGAAGTAAACTGCTTATACCGTATGCTGAGATGTGCAATGATAAAAACTCAGTTTGCAATGGATTAACTTTGGCAACAGCCTCAACCATTCCACCACTTACTAATGAACTAAAATTCAATAAGGTATTATACTGTGGATCAAATTTTACTACCAGATCAGGATAGTTAACATCGATCCCATTAATCGAACCTTTTTCGGCTTTTAAAAATAAAGTTCCAAAATATAAGCCCAATTTTTTATCTTTGACTAAAATTACATCAGAGCCAGAAACTTCGAAATTAATTAAAGTAAATGGATAAGTTCGATTAGTATTAATTAACATGCTTGGTAACACTGTTAATTCATTGATTACAACTTGACTAAAAATGTCTGGCAATAAAAATTGCTCTAATTTTTCGGTTATTTTACAATCAACGCCCGCTAATAATAACTTACTTAAATATAATGAGTTATTCTTCCATATACCCGAAAAATTCACATTGCCATTATTCCAAGTTGCCATTGCTTTTTGGATATCTACCTGTTGATCATTTAAAGCTAATTGAAGCAATACGGATGAAAACGTATTATTATGCCAGACAACACTATCAGCATTAAAAATAATAGAACCATCCTCAACATGCCATCGATCATCATATCGTAGGTTAGCTGTTTCAAGATTACCTTTATCAATAATTAAAGACGGCAACTGTATACTGCTTTCAAAAATAGACAACTGGCGAAGCGTTAATTTTGGTAATGCTGATAAATATTCATCAAAATAATTATCATCCGTTGTTTGGAAATGAATATTGCTTACTTTTAATTGATCAATATCCAAACTATTATCTGATAATATTTTTAATTTACTCACAAAAAAGCCTTTATCAAAATTCCCACCTAAATTAGTAATAGATGTAATATTATCGCGATGAAATCCTTGAATAAGAACTTTATTCATTGGTAGCTGGTTAAGGGAAACATATTGTGAAGTCAGATCAAACTGATACTTTCCATCACCGGATGAACTAAATGGTTTAATACCACCATTTAATTGTTGAAAAGATAAATTTATTTGCCCATTATTAAAGGAGGTATTAACGGTAGAATCAATGAGTTTTAACGTATCTGCTGTAAAATTATCATGCTTAATATCTGGATCATAATTAATTACACCATTTATAACAGTAATATACTTAAAATGGTTCAATTGCCAAAGATTATTTTTATCTAATCCAATAACTAATTTAGGAATTCTAACTATTTCCTGTTTTTCATCACTAATAATTACATTATCAAATGATAATTCATATAAATTTGCAAATGAATGATGCATATTATCAATTGATATAGTATAAGAACTTAATTTTGACAATTGTTGACTGGCTAATTTTGCGCCAAATGAAGTCTGTAGAAAAAAATAAGGTAAAAAAATCAAAAAACAAACAATTGTCGATAAAATAATTATAAAAAGTTTTAATCGTCGCATAAATAGACTAATCACTAAAATAAATTATTTAATAATTACATTACGATACCTCATTTTAATCAAAATAGCATCTGATTTCGATACAAATGATTTGTGATTAAGTCAGTTTTAAAGTTAATATATAAAAATGAGTGTATTTAAAATAAAATAAATAACTTTTCTACTGTATATAAAGAGGTAGGCTTGCTATTTTTTATTTGTTAAAAAGTAAAACGGGAGAAACAGAGATGAAACAAATCCCAATGACGGTAAAGGGAGCAGAATTATTACGTGCGGAATTGGAAGAGCTGAAAAACGTTAAACGACCGCAAATTACAGCCGCCATTGCCGAAGCTAGAGCACACGGGGATTTAAAAGAAAATGCCGAATATCATGCAGCAAGAGAACAACAAGGTTTTTGCGAAGGGCGTATTCAAGAAATCGAAGGTAAATTATCACAAGCGCAAATTATCGACATTACTAAAGTGAAAAATACTGGAAGAATAATTTTCGGTGCAACGGTTACAGTAATAAATGTAGATACGGATGAAGAAACCACCTATCGAATCGTTGGTGATGATGAAGCTGATTATAGACAAAATCTTATTTCGGTCAACTCTCCGATTGCAAGAGGACTAATAGGCAAAGAAGATGGTGATACAGTACAAATAAAAACACCTGGCGGTGATGTCGAATTTGATATTGTTAAAGTTGAATATATTTAAATTAAAAAATGTACAGGGCTTACACGCCCTGTTACAATTATTTAGGTAATGAGATTTTCTTCTCTTCACTTGGTCTAAAAATAGTGAAAATCGATCCAACTTGTTGAACAGCTAGCGCATCTGTTTCGCGAATAATGGCTTCACAAATTAACTTTTTAGTTTCACGGTCTTCTGCAGATATCTTAATTTTGATTAATTCATGGAAATTCAGGGCATTTTCAATTTCGGCTAAAACGCCCTCGGTAAATCCATTAGCACCAATCATCACAATAGGTTTAAGGTGATGAGCTTCACTTTTTAAATACTGTTTTTGTTTATTCGATAAATTCATTAATTTTTTATCACATTAAGTTGTAATTTGGTTATTTTACCCTTATATATATGAGTAATCAATTGAAGTAACCATCTTATACTAAGGATTTATTATCTGTGAGTAACAAAAAACGCTCAGCAAGTTCAACGCGTTGGCTCAATGAACATTTTAATGACCGCTTTGTGCAACAGGCACAAAAAAAAGGACTACGCTCAAGAGCATGGTTTAAATTAGAAGAAATTCAAAAAAGTGATAAATTATTCAAACCAGGTATTACTGTAGTTGATTTAGGTGCAGCGCCCGGTGGTTGGTCACAATATGTTGCCTCATTGATTGGTAATAAAGGGCGCATTATTGCATGTGATTTACTTCCTATGGATCCTATCGTTGGTGTTGATTTTTTACAGGGTGACTTTAGAGATGAACTCGTTTTGAAAGCATTATTAGAACGAGTTGGAGAAGAAAAAGTCCAAGTTGTTATGTCTGATATGGCTCCAAATATGAGTGGTCAACCAGCTGTTGATATACCGAGAGCAATGTACTTAGTTGAACTTGCACTTGATATGTGTAGAGATGTGCTTGCACATAATGGCAATTTCATCGTGAAAGTCTTTCAAGGAGAAGGATTTGAAGAATATTTAAAACAAGTACGCGCTATGTTTAAAACAGTCAAAATTCGTAAACCTGAAGCTTCTCGTGCAAGATCTCGAGAAGTTTATATTGTTGCAATGGGTATGAAGTAGCCAGTTTAATAAATTTGTAGTACCATACTTCGTTAATTTTGGTCGTAACTATTATTTTTATGAGAGGTTTTTCTTTTGAACGACATGGTAAAGAATTTACTGATTTGGGGAGTAATTGCTATAGTGTTAATCGCTGTATTTAACCAATTTAGCGCTATATCTAATGGTCTCCCTCAAGTTAATTATACTCAATTTAATTCTGATATTGCCAACAAAAAGCTCAAAGAAGTGCATATCAATGGACGTGAGATTACTGCTACAACCAACGGTAATGAAAATTATGTTACCTATATCCCTTATTATGATGATAAGTTAATGGATGATTTGGTGCTCAATAAAGTTGCAGTATATGGCCAACCTGATGAAAGACCAAGCTTATTAGCCAATGTATTAATTTCTTGGTTTCCAATGGCAGTATTTATTGGTCTTTGGTTTTTTGTCATTCGCCAAATGAATGGGGGCGGTAAAGGTGGGCCGATGGCGATCGGCAAAAGTAAAGCCCGCATGTTAACACCCGATCAGGTCAAAACCAAATTCACTGATGTTGCTGGCAGCGAAGAAGCTAAGCAAGAGGTAACTGAAGTAGTTGATTTCTTACGTGATCCTGGTAAATATCAAAAATTAGGGGGGCGAATTCCAAAAGGAATTCTAATGGTTGGGCCTCCTGGTACAGGTAAAACCTTACTGGCAAAAGCGATAGCTGGCGAAGCCAATGTACCATTCTTCAGTATTTCAGGTTCTGATTTTGTTGAAATGTTTGTCGGTGTAGGAGCATCCCGTGTAAGAGATCTCTTTGATCAAGCTCGTAAACACGCTCCTTGTATTATTTTTATCGACGAAATCGATGCCGTTGGACGCAAACGTGGTGCAGGTTCAATGGGTGGCCACGATGAACGAGAACAAACATTAAACCAAATGTTGGTTGAAATGGATGGGTTTGAAACCAATAGTGGCATTATCATTATTGCTGCAACTAACCGAGTGGATATACTTGATCCAGCTTTACTCCGTCCTGGTCGTTTTGACCGACAAGTACAAATTGGTTTACCTGACATGAAAGGACGCGAACAAATTTTAGCCGTACATGTGCGTAAAATTCCACTAGGGTCTGATGTTGATTTATCGGTATTAGCGCGAGGTACACCAGGTTATTCAGGTGCAGAACTAGCCAATTTAGTTAATGAAGCTGCTTTATTTGCTGCTCGACGTAATAAACGTCTTGTAACCATGGATGAATTTGAAGAAGCCAAAGACAAAATCAATATGGGTACAGAAAGACGTTCATTAACCATGACCCAAGAACAACTTGTCTCAACGGCTTATCACGAAGCTGGACATGCGATTATTGGCTATTTAATGCCTGATCACGATCCAATCCACAAAGTGACCATTATTCCTCGTGGACGCGCCTTAGGTGTGACTTTCTTTTTACCAGAAGGTGACCGAGTAAGTGAAAGTCGAGAAAAATTAGAGGGCGATATTGCAACACTTTATGGTGGTCGACTTGCAGAAGAGTTAATCTACGGTACAGATAAAGTATCGACAGGCGCATCAAATGATATTAAAGTTGCAACTCAGTATGCGAGGGCAATGGTCACACAATGGGGCTTTTCTGAGCGTTTAGGACCATTATTTTATGAAATGGATGAAAATTCAGCCTATGGGCGTCCTAAAGATATTTCAGATGAAACAGCTCGAATCATTGATGAAGAAGTCAAAGCGATAATCGATCGTAATTACCAACGAGCTCGCCAAATATTAACTGATAATATTGATGTACTTCATGCAATGAAAGATGCATTAATGAAATATGAAACTATTGGTTCAAAACAAGTTGCAGATTTAATTGCACGCCGTCCAGTTTCTGTCCCAGATGATTGGACAGAAGGTGATGAAAAAGCAGCAAACAAAATTCCAAATGAGGGTAGTACAACCCCACCTCAACCAGAAAGTTAATTTGCTCATAAGATATAAACATAACGCGCTACGGCGCGTTTTTCATAGTTAAAGATTTTATAACGCTATAGATTAAAAAATAATTATCAAGATTCAATTAAATAAGGCACAATTATGGAAATTCGATTTCAAAATCAGATAATGGACCTTTCATTTCCACAAGTAATGGGCATTGTTAATATGACACCTGATTCATTTTCTGATGGGGGCAATTACAATAATCTTGATGATGCTATGCGGCGAGTTGACAGTATGATTCAAGCTGGTGCCTCATTCATTGATGTTGGAGGAGAATCGACTCGCCTTGGAGCGGCTGAAGTATCTGTTGAGGAAGAATTGGATCGAGTTATACCTTTGGTTGAAAAAATTGCTCGTTATTTTGATGTTTGGATTTCAGTAGATACATCTAAACCACAAGTAATCACTGAATCTGCAAAAGCGGGAGCCCACTTAATTAATGATATTCGAGCGCTAACCGAACCTGGAGCCATCGAAGCGGCAGCAAAAACACAATTACCAGTCTGTATTATGCATATGCAAGGTGATCCTAAAACCATGCAAAATGCACCACATTATCAGCAAGACATATATCAAGAAGTGGATCAATTTTTTACTCAACATATTAACCGTTGTATAAATGCTGGAATAGAACGTCAAAAAATCATACTCGATCCAGGTTTTGGTGTTGGTTTTGGTAAAACTCTACAACACAACTATCGATTATTGGCTAAATTAAAAAATTTTCACCATTTCGGTTTACCGTTATTAGTTGGTATGTCACGTAAATCAATGATAGGACAAGTATTAAATGTGCCACCTCAAGAACGTATGATTGGTAGTGTATCTTGTGCTGTAATTGCAGCTATGCAAGGTGCACAGATTATTCGTGTTCATGATGTTAAAGAAACCTTTGATGCACTGCGGATTGTGCAAGCAACCTTAGCTGAACAAGATTAAATTAAAACCAAAATGAATTGAAAAGTGAATAATATTACCTATTGATATCTTTTTTTAATTTCTATCAAGTTCGATAAATTAAAATTTTATTGTTATATCATAATAGTTTTTATGATTAACTATACTCAAGTTTAGAATGGCTAATATTATTCAATCTAAAATATTTATGCCTATATTAGGATTTGTTCATACTACTTATTCTATCTGCCAATATTGTATACCATTTGAATCAAACTTATTAAAAAAGAAACAGGATTGAAATTAATTCTGGTCTTTTTAATAAAGAAATCAATACACAATGAAAAAATAATTAGATAAATGACGTTAGATAGATATCATTACTTTCACTAAGTTCTTATCTTATTGGAATTATTTATTTTATTACTCATTTTGAAGTAAAATCGATAACAACATTACTTTTAATAAATATTTATGCCGCAAATATCCCAATAAATACAACCAAACCGACATAATTATTATTCATAAAAGCTTTAAAACAATTTGTTCTGTCACGATCTTTAATTAACCATTGTTGATAAATAAACAGCAATACCGTCAATAATAGACCAAAATAATAAAAAGCAGATAACTGATTGATTTTACCTATAGCCAATAAGCTAATAAGCGTAATTGCCTGTAGCATTCCAATAATTAGCTTGTCATAGTGACCAAATAAAATGGCTGTAGACTTAATGCCAATTTTTACATCGTCATTACGATCAACCATGGCATACTCCGTATCATAAGCAACTGTCCAACAAATATTTGCAACACAAAGTAACCAACACGTTAATGGGAATTGTTCTACTGTTGCTGCATACGCCATCGGAATGCTCCAACTAAAGGCAATACCTAAGATAACTTGAGGAAAATGGGTGTAACGTTTCATAAAAGGATAAACCATTGCCGTTAACAATGCTAAGCAGGCTATAAACCATGATAATTTGTTTAAGATTAACAAAAGACCTAATGCTACAACTAACAGTATTAATAGCGTCCACAATGCATTTTTTTCAGTTAATGCCCCGCGTGCCAATGGACGATCCTTAGTACGATCAACATGACCATCCAAATGCCTATCAGCGTAATCATTCACAACACATCCAGCTGAACGCATGACCAGTACCCCTAAAGTAAATACAACAATGATATAAACCGGAGGATAATGGGTCGCAAGCCAAATAGCCCAAAATGTTGGCCATAATAATAGCAATGAGCCAATTGGACGATCGAGTCGCATTAGTTGTAAATAAGCTAGCATAAATAGAGTTTATCCTGATAAATTATTGGAGAATTATACCGTTTATCCTAAAAGCTGCAATGCTAGGTATAAGGTATAAAAATATCTGTTTGAACAAGAATTTAATTTTTTTAATAGTTATAACAGATCTAATTCAATATTGGTTAATAATATCTGTAAATATTGTTCCGTAATCACAGCTAAAGCTTGGTAAAAAAAACTAAGCTCATTGTGTTTTAAGCGATTTAAATAGGTCGAACACCAAATTGATAGATGATCAGTAATGAGTTGCTTTGCTGCCCCTAACTGTTTTTTTTCTGCTAATAGAGCAAAAGCCATTAGCATTAACCCGAACTGATCCTCTGGTTCATTCATACCACTATTAAGCATTAAACCATTTTGTTGTAAAAATTGACGGTAACGCTCTTGGGATTCTCCCATTAATAACTTTTCTTGATCAAGATATACCGAACCCCAAGGAGGGACTGGCATACTACCTTGCCCTTCAAATAACAATGAAAACTGAAAATCAAGATCAGGGTTTTGTATTTGATCGGCTAATATTTGGCACTGTTTATTAATTAATTTATTATCTGTCCAGCTTGCTAACTCATCGATATGCAGAAGCCCATCAATCAATGGTTTAACTGTTTCGCTATTGGGTGAATAATAGAAAAATGCACCCAATAATTTTGCTAATGTGACTGAAGTTAAGTTATCCAAATTACTTAATCTCTTATTTATATATTATCGCTAATTAGTAATATTTACGATTATTATAACGGTATCGTCCATAAATTATAAAAGGCAATACGTCCACAAAGTTCAGCGACTAAAGTGCATACAAAACCAAGCAAATAAATCATCATTATTTTTTTGCTAAGCCAACTATTTAAGGCAATCAAAATCAATGCTACCAGCAATAACCCACACTGTATTGCAACCCAATGATACTGATCATAAGCCAACTGGGGAGCGTTTTCGATCATTAAGTTAATATAGGGGAACTTTAATAACAGTATCAATAAAGCACCAATAAAAAAGGCAATACTACCCGTCCGATAGAATCCTAACATTGCAACCATAACCCCACCCAATACCAACATTGTGGTGTACATTTGAATTGCCGTGTAGTAAGTACCCCAAGTTTTAACCGTCGGCAACATGTAAGTTAATACAATTGTCCACACAAAAACTAAACTTAAGATCACCAACAATAGAGCAAGCATTTTACCGATATGTGGAATTTGATTAATGCGCTGGCATAAAGTGTTAATAAAGCCCCATCGATTTGAATTGTTAAGGTGCGAAAAGTAAGCAAGTATGACACAACCAAATGTCACACCAAATAATACCCCAAAGGTAAAAATCTCATTACTCATTGGTGAACGGCCAATACCGAAAATCACATTCAAAGCACGGAAAGGTTTACCTAAGTGAAATGAAGCCAGTAACATACCTAATGCCATGAAAATCAAAGCAACCAAATTAATTTTTTCGATAATCAGCGTATTATGAGTTGATCGATTAAATAAATAATTTAGACTGCCTAAAAGCACCATCCCCGCAGATAGTTGCCCAAATATAGTAAAAAATACCAGTGGTAATTCATGCATTTTAGACCTCCTCCGGATTAAGCACTTTACCAAGTGTATCACCGGATGCTTTGGCCTGTGCATGTGGTTTTATAACAATATTGGGTTTAGTCAATTGTGAATTTGGTAATGGTGCAATATTGCGTTCATCACCATATTGCTCTCGTAACTTACCAATCTCATCAAAATCTAAAGCGTGTTGCGGGCATGATTCCACACATACAGGCTTTAATCCTTCCGCTACACGCTCATAACATCCATCACATTTAGACATAACTTTTTTTTGCTGATCATATTGTGGTGCACCATAAGGACAACGCATTTCGCAGTATCGGCAACCAATACAAACATCTTGATTCACCACAACTAAGCCATCTTGCTCACGTTTATGCATTGCACCAGTTGGACATCCTTGAACGCAAGTCGGTTGTTCACAATGATTGCAAGAAATCGACAAATAGTAAGTAAAAGTATTATTTTGCCAAAGACCATCAACTTGTTGCCAATCACCACCGCCATATTCATAAACACGACGAAAATGGATACCTAAAGAGTTATCTTTCTCATCTTTACAACTCAATTGGCAGGTTTTACAGCCCGTACATTTAGAAGAGTTAATATAGAATCCATATTGCATTTTTATCATCTCCCTGTAATTACGATGCCGTTGACATAGCTGACAATGGTTTAATTTCAACCAAATTTGTATGTTGTGGATTGGATTTAGCCAGAACAGATGGGCGCATTGAAGTTAGGCGATTGACACAACCACCAATATCAATCCCTGCTTCATTAATTTTTGCCCACAAACCTTGAGGAATTGCAATAACACCAGGCAATATACGTGGTGTGACTTTAGCAGGTATATACAATCGACCACGATCGTTATAAACCTCAACTAACTGTCCATGCTTAATCTGTCTTGGCTCTGCATCAAATGGATTAATCCAGATACTGCTCGCCACAGCTTCTCGTAATTGCGGTAGATTACTGTAACTTGAATGACAATGACCTTTAATATGAAAACCAATTAATTGTAATGGATATTTTTGTTTCTGTTGTTTATCTTCACTGCCTTCAATAGCAGGTAAATAAGCTGGAATAGGATAAAGTTTATCATCTTCATCAAACTCCCATTCATTGGCAATTTTAGCCAATGCTTCAGAATAAAGTTCAATTTTTCCTGATGGCGTATTTAATGGATTTTTAAGAGGATCATCTCTGAAGGTTTGTAAAGCAATGTGGTTATCACTATTAGCTAACTTACGATCAATGACTCCCATACCATCAGTTTCATCAAAGCTTGGTAAATTAGGCTCTTGTTTGCGGAGTTTTTCATAGCAATACTCTATCCACTCATCTTGAGTGCGACCTTGCGTGAATTTATCTTTTACCCCCATCTTTTCAGATAAATCAGTTAACACATCGTATGACGAACGATTTTCCCAAAGAGGCTTAATTGCTCGTTGCATACGAATAATATAATGATAAGCACCTGATGCATAAGAATTGTTAATCAGATCATTACTTTCCACCGATGATACATCTGGTAATAATAAATCGGCATATTTAGCCGACGCGGTCATATGAGTGTCCCAAACTAAAATAAATTCGCATTTTGATTCATCTTGTAAAATTTGGTGAGTTCGATTGAGATCTGCATGCTGATTACCAATAACATTACTTGCATAACTCCAGATAAATTTAATACCAACATCTAATTTATCTTTACCTTTTATATAAGAATTTTTGGCAGTCATGCTAAATGGTTCATCAATGGCTTTAGTCCATAAAAAGAAAGGAATACTGGTTTTAATTGGGTTAACTAGACTTAAACTTGGAACAGAATAAGTCACACTGCCCCCCCAAGTTCCTATATTGGTTCCACGCTTACCAAACTGACCTGTGATGATTGGTAATATCATGATCGCTCTTGTGGTATGTTCACCATTTTGCCAACGTTGAGGTCCCCAACCTTGGGAAATCCATGCAGCCTTAGCATTGACTATGTCGATCGCCAATTTTCGAATTTGATTTGCTGAGATGCCAGTTTTTTGAGCTGCCCATTCAGGTGTTTTTGGGGTTCTATCATCCCCCAAACCAAGAATATAAGATTTAAAATCGCTAAAAGGCGGTGCAGTATCAGGCAGTGAGTCAGCATTCCAACCCACGCAGTATCGATTGAGCATTTCATCATCAATGCGATCTTCTTCAAGTAAAGCATATCCAATTGCGGCAACCAAAGCGGCATCAGTACCGGGAATGATGGGGATCCATTCAGCATCATAACCAACTACGCTTTCACTACGTCGAGGATCGATAATGATGACCCTTGCCTTACTTTGTGATAAAGCATTAAATAACTCCGTAACTTGTCCACCACCTGACATTCGAGTTTCGGCAATATTTTGACCAAACATCACAACCAAATCAGAATGTTTTATTTGGTCCAACAAAGATTCTTTAGCATTACCATAAATATAAGGTTGAATTGCTGTTATTTGTCCGCTTGAATAATCACCATGGTAATTCAAAAAACCACCAATAGTATTTAAAAACCGCTTACAGGCGTTACGTCCAGGGATGTTTGCACCAGTAGTACCTGTACCATATTGATAATAAATAGCCTCATTGCCATACTTATCAATAGTATATTTGAGTTTATCAGCTAATAAATTAATCGCCTCTTCCCATGAAATTCGCTTAAATTTACCTTCACCGCGTTTACCAACTCGTAGCATTGGATATTTTAAACGGTCAGGATCATAAGTTCGCCAGCGAACAGATCGACCTCGCAAACAAGGGCGAATTTGATGCTGACCAAAAACAGGATCATTAATACCATCTTCAGCAGAAATTTTAGTGATGATATCGTTTTTAACATGAACTTTTAGAGGGCAACGACTTCCACAGTTGACTAAACAGGCGCTATAAAAGATTTTTTCTTGGTTAGTAGGATTAGGAGGAATTTCACTATTATTGGCATTCTTATCCGATTCAGCATAAGAAAAAGGTATTTGCATATTACTTGCTAATGCAGCAATACTTCCAATTGCTATCGATCTTTGTAAAAAACCACGTCGACTAATTTTATTATTTTGTGACTTGCTCATTGAATTCCCTTATTTTTTATGTGGGATTTATTTATCATAATACTATTGATGGAATATTAAAACTGAAAAAGCAATATAGCTCATGATTAATTTTAAATTAAATTAATTAAATAATAATTATTATCAACTAATACACTATCATAAAACACTATTTGTATTTCATTGTAAATTTAATATCATACATCTTAAAGAAAGATTGGTATAATACACCCCATTTATTTAAATAAAATAGAAACGCTATGTCACAATCTACTTATAATGCCGTCGATATTGAAGTATTAAAGGGACTCGATCCAGTCCGACATCGCCCAGGGATGTATACTGACACGGCTCGCCCAAATCATTTAGGGCAAGAAGTCATTGATAACAGTGTCGATGAAGCTATTGCGGGACATGCTCGTCAAGTGAAAGTCACCCTTTATGAAGATAATTCTCTTGAGGTCATTGATGATGGACGAGGAATGCCGGTTGATATTCATCCTGAAGAAGGGGTGCCAGCCATTGAGCTACTACTTTGCCGTTTACATGCCGGAGGTAAATTCTCGAACAAAAATTATCAGTTCTCTGGTGGTTTGCATGGTGTAGGTATTTCCGTGGTTAATGCTTTATCCAAACGGGTAGAAGTTACTGTTAATCGCGATGGTCAAGTGTATCAAATTGCTTTTGAAAATGGTGATAAAGTTGAAGATTTACATGTAATAGGTACATGTGGTCGTCGTAACACGGGTACTAAAGTACGTTTTTGGCCAGATGAAAAGTATTTTGATTCACCTCGATTTTCAGTGCCCCGCTTAACTCATTTGCTTAAAGCGAAAGCGGTACTCTGTCCAGGTCTGGAAATTATTTTCAAAGACAAAATTAACAATACTGAACAACGCTGGTGTTATCAAGATGGCTTAAAAGATTATTTAATGGAGTCTGTTAGTGGTTACACACTTTTACCTGAAGATCCATTTACCGGTAGCCACACGGGTGAAACAGAAGCTGTCGAATGGGCTTTGCTTTGGTTACCAGAAGGTGGCGAACTTTTAACAGAAAGTTATGTTAACTTAATTCCAACCGTACAAGGTGGCACGCATGTTAATGGTTTGCGCCAAGGATTGCTTGATGCCATGCGGGAATTTTGTGAATTTCGAAATTTATTACCGCGCGGTTTAAAACTTACGGCTGATGATATTTGGGAACGTTGTGCATATGTATTATCAGTAAAAATGCAAGAACCACAGTTTGCTGGGCAAACCAAAGAACGCCTATCATCAAGACAAAGTGCAGCATTTGTATCTGCGATTGTTAAAGATGCATTTAGTTTATGGTTAAACCAAAATGTACAGATCGCTGAATCATTAGCAGAAATGGTAATTACCAGTGCACAAAAACGTTTAAGAGCATCAAAGAAAGTTATTCGTAAAAAGCTCACGAGTGGCCCAGCTCTGCCAGGTAAATTGGCAGATTGTTCGTCACAAGATTTAAGTCGTACAGAACTATTTTTAGTCGAAGGGGATTCTGCGGGAGGATCCGCTAAACAGGCGCGAGATCGTGAATATCAAGCGATCATGCCTTTAAAAGGTAAAATTTTAAATACTTGGGAAGTTTCATCTGACGAAGTCTTAGGTTCACAAGAGATCCATGATATTTCAGTGGCTATTGGCATCGACCCAGATAGTGATGACCTAAGCCAATTACGTTATGGTAAAATCTGTATTTTAGCTGATGCTGACTCAGACGGATTGCATATTGCCACTTTGCTTTGTGCGCTATTTGTTCGTCACTTTCGTGTTATGGTTGAACAAGGACATGTCTTTGTGGCAATGCCACCGCTTTATCGCATCGATCTAGGCAAAGAAGTACATTACGCTTTAGATGAAGAAGAAAAAGAAGGTATCTTAGATCAACTAAAACGCAAAAAAGGCAAACCGAACGTACAACGTTTCAAAGGACTGGGTGAAATGAACCCATTACAACTCCGTGAAACAACAATGGATCCCAATACCCGTCGATTAGTTCAGTTATCACTTGATAATACAGAAGAAACCATGGCATTAATGGATATGCTACTAGCCAAAAAACGTTCAGAAGATCGCCGTGAATGGTTACAAGAAAAAGGTGATCAAGTCGAACTTGATGTCTAACATAAAGAATGATTTAGAGGAACAATAATGAGTGAAATAACTCATGACGGAGTAGAAATCCAGTCACTACGCACATTTACAGAAAGTGCTTATTTAAACTATTCAATGTATGTCATTATGGATCGCGCATTACCTTTTATTGGTGACGGTCTAAAACCTGTACAGCGACGTATTGTTTATGCCATGTCCGAATTAGGGCTAAATGCTCAAGCAAAATTTAAAAAATCAGCGCGTACTGTAGGTGATGTCCTCGGTAAATACCACCCGCATGGTGATAGTGCATGTTATGAAGCGATGGTGTTAATGGCACAACCATTTTCTTACCGTTATCCACTAGTTGATGGTCAAGGCAACTGGGGGGCACCTGATGATCCCAAATCATTTGCTGCTATGCGTTACACTGAATCACGTTTATCAAAGTATGCGGAATTATTATTGGGTGAATTAGGACAAGGTACCGTTGATTATACACCTAACTTTGATGGTACTTTGCAAGAGCCTAAAATGCTACCTGCTCGATTACCAAATATTTTATTAAATGGTACTACGGGTATTGCTGTGGGTATGGCGACAGACATTCCACCGCATAATATCCGTGAAGTAGCAAATGCTGCCATTATGTTGGCTGATAACCCTAATGCAACTTTAAGTGAAGTGATGGCTCACATTCAAGGGCCGGACTTCCCAACCGAGGCCGAAATTATTACCTCACCAGAGGATATTGCTAAAATATATAAAACAGGTCGTGGTTCAATTCGCATGCGTGCAGTATGGAAAAAAGAAGACGGTGATATTGTTATTACCGATCTACCACATCAAGTCTCTGGTGCAAAAATTTTAGAGCAAATTGCATCGCAAATGCGGGCTAAAAAATTACCATTAATTGAAGATTTACGCGATGAGTCTGATCACGAAAATCCTACTCGATTGGTAATTGTACCTCGTTCTAATCGTGTTGATTTAGAACAAGTAATGAATCACCTTTTTGCCACCACCGATCTTGAAAAAAGCTATCGGGTAAATATGAATATGATTGGGCTAGACAATCGCCCATCAGTAAAAGGTTTGGTTGAAATTCTTACTGAATGGTTAGAATACCGTCGAACAACTGTTATACGTCGCATAAATTATCGTTTAGACAAAGTGTTAAAGCGACTACATATTTTAGAGGGTCTATTAATTGCTTTCTTAAATATAGACGAAGTAATTGAAATCATTCGTAATGAGGAAGACCCAAAAGCTGAGTTAATTCGTCGTTTTACTCTGACCGAAATTCAAGCAGAAGCTATTTTAGAGTTAAAACTTCGTCATTTAGCCAAATTGGAAGAGATGCGAATTAAAGGTGAACAAAACGAACTTGCTAAAGAACGAGATCAGTTACAGGCATTATTGGCATCGCCACGAAAATTAAATAATTTAATTAAAAAAGAGCTTCAACAAGATGCCGAAAAATATGGCGATGAGCGTCGTTCTCCGATCGTTGAGCGTAGTGAAGCTAAAGCTATTACAGAACAAGAACTCACACCATCAGAACCTGTCACTATTGTATTATCTGAAATGGGTTGGGTGAGATCAGCAAAAGGGCATGATATCGATCCTGTTGGTTTAAGTTATAAAGCTGGTGATAGTTTTAAAGCTGCAGCCAAAGGTAAAAGCAATCAACCAGTGGTATTCATTGATTCGACTGGTCGAAGTTATGCTATTGAGCCAAATACACTACCATCAGCACGCGGACAAGGTGAACCAATAACCGGTAAACTAGCACTACCAGCTGGAGCCACAATTGAGCACTTGTTAATGTCTGCGAATGAAAATCAAAAATTACTATTAGCCTCTAGCGCTGGTTATGGCTTTATTTGTCAATTCAGTGATTTAGTTACTCGTAATCGTAATGGTAAAGCCATTATCAATTTACCAAACGGTGCTAAAGTGCTAACGCCAATTGAGATTCTATCTGAAGATAGTTTATTATTATCCATTACTCAAGCTGGACGAATGCTTATCTTCCCTGTAAAAGATTTACCAGAACTTGCAAAAGGTAAAGGCAATAAAATCATATCATTATCAGGTGCAGACGACAGCCTTGCTTATATACGATTAATCACACCAGAAACATCCTTAACCTTATATGTTGGTAAACGCAAACTTACGCTCAATCCAGCTGATTTAGAAAAATTTAGAGCGGAACGCGCACGTAAAGGAACAGCTTTACCACGTGGATTACAAAAAATAGATCGAATTGAGGTAATTTAATAATATGTCTTTTATTTGGGCGATAATTACAGGTTTTGTCTTAAGCATTATATTAAAATCAAACTGGGGATTTTTACTTGGTCTATTCATTGGTCCAAAACTCTACGAATTTTGTAATAAATTGACTGAAGAAGAATCTAAAGGAAACCCAAAACTCTACTTAACCGTTGTTTTTGAAGTGCTTGGTCATTTAGGTAAAGCTAAAGGTGTTGTGACGCAAGATGATATTAATCTGGCACGTAGATTTATGACCCAATTGCAGCTTGACAGCAATAGTCGTCAACTTGCCCAAGACTCCTTTAATCGCGGTAAGGCAAGTGACTACCCACTAAGGGCACGTTTAAGAGAGTTATATAATCAATATCGTTCTAAACGTAATGTTTTAAATATTTTCTGTGAACAGCTTATCCAAGCGGCATTAATCGACGGTCGTTTAGATGATAAAGAATCAGAAATACTCTTTATTGTAGCCGATGAATTCAATATTCCTCGTCATCAAATGGCAATTTACATTCAAATGATGATGGGGAGTTATCATTTTCATCAACAAAATTATGACTATCAACACGAACAATATAATCAATATCGACACAATAATAATGGCTATGGTGGATATCAAAACAACTCTTCACAACTAAATTTACAAAATGCTTATAATATTCTAGGTGTTAAACCATCTGATGATATTGCTACAATAAAAAGAGCTTATCGTAAATTAATGAATGAACATCATCCTGACAAGTTAGTATCTAAAGGATTACCAAAAGAGATGCTTGAAGCCGCTAAAAAACGGGCACAAGAAATTCAAGCAGCTTATGATCTAATCAAAACTTCTCGTGGTTTTAAATAGAGATAATCAATATGATGCACTGGCGCTCAATTCTTAGAATTATAGGTCTGTTAATTGCACTCTTATCGATATTTATGTTACTACCGGCACTGATTGCTCTAATCTATCGTGATGGTGCAGGTGCTATATTTGTTCGTTCATTTTTCGCCGCATTAATATTAGGTTGTTTACTATGGCTACCGAATCGTCATCAACGCCATGAGCTCAGTACTCGAGAAGGTTTCTTTATCGTCGTATTATTTTGGGTTGTACTCGGTACAATAGGAGCATTTCCCTTTATTTTCGACACCCATATTAATTTAAATTTAACCACAGCATTTTTCGAATCGTTTTCCAGCCTAACAACAACAGGTGCAACGACAATTGTACATCTCGATCACCTACCAAAAGCCCTACTTTTTTATAGGCAATTATTACAATGGTTAGGTGGTATGGGTATTATTGTTTTAGCGGTTGCTATCTTACCGTTATTGGGTGTTGGTGGTATGCAGCTTTATCGCGCTGAAATACCTGGTCCACAAAAAGACAGTAAAATGCGACCACGTATTGCCGAAACAGCAAAAACACTGTGGTCAATTTATATTTTACTCACAACGCTCTGTGCAATTAGCTTATGGGCTGCCGGAATGAATATTTTTGATGCTGTTTCACACAGTTTCTCAACCATATCGATGGGTGGATTTTCTACTCACGATGATAATCTTGCTTATTTTAACAGCGCGATCATCAACTATATTATTACTATTTTCCTAATTTTATCGGGTTGTAATTTTGCGTTACATTTTGCCGCATTAAATGGATTATCAATTAAGGTATACTGGCGAGACCAAGAGTTTAGGACTTTTATCTTTATTTTGCTTATTTTAATTGTGATTTGTGCGTGTGGAGTTTATTTTTATCAGGTAAAACACAAATTAAGTATAGACAAAATAATACTGCAAGTTGTATCTGTCGCAGCAACAGCAGGGTTTACCGTTGATGATATCAATACTTGGCCGTCATTACTTCCGCTGTTTTTACTATGTGCATCGTTTATTGGTGGATGTGCAGGTTCAACAGGCGGTGGTTTAAAAGTCGTTCGAGTATTATTACTATTTATGCAAGGTTCACGAGAGTTAAAACGCCTTATTCATCCCAATGCTATCTATACATTGAAACTAAACAATCGTGTAGTACCAGAACGAATTATTGAAGCTGTTTGGGGATTTTTCTCGGCATATGCCTTAGTCTTTTTAGTCAGCTTATTTATCATTATGGCAACAGGCGTCACAGCTTCTGATTCTTTCTACATTGTGGCTTCATCACTCAATAACTTAGGTGTTGGCCTTGGAAGTGTAAGTGATAATTTCGCTAGTGTTAGCGACATGGTTAAATGGGTCATGATAGTTGATATGTTATTTGGTCGATTAGAAATATTTACCTTACTTGTTTTATTTACACCAACCTTCTGGCGAAACTGATTTTATACTGAAACGTATAGTTAATCTGAAACTTTTTGACAAAATAAACAATTTTTATAAATATTTTATTGATTATTTGGTCAATTACAGCCAGAATTACACGGCAGCATGTGCTGTGTTCATTAGAGGTAATCACCTGACATATGGAATGGATCATGGATCCTACAATCTGGATTGGTTTATCCACTCTAGTTGTACTTGAAATCGTCCTTGGTATTGATAATATTGTCTTTATAGCCATTCTTGCCGAGAAACTTCCATCTCACCAACGAGATAAAGCCCGTATAACCGGTCTTGCATTTGCATTAATTACCCGAGTTTTATTATTAATGATAGCTGGTTGGTTAGTTACTCTTGATACACCACTATTTTCAAAATTTGGTATTACGTTCAATGCGCGCCAACTAATTATGTTTATTGGAGGACTATTTTTGCTTTTCAAAGCAACGATGGAGCTTAATGAACGCCTTGAAGGCTCTGCCCATGAAGAAGGAAAACCGAAAAAAACCTCACATTTTTGGACAGTGGTTGCCCAAATCGTGGTACTTGATGCAGTATTTTCTTTAGATTCTGTAATTACCGCTGTGGGTATGGTTGAACATATTCCCGTGATGATTGTTGCTGTTTGTATTGCCATTGCCATTATGATGGTTGCCAGTGGACCTTTAGCTAATTTTGTTAACTCACATCCAACCATTGTCATTCTTTGTTTAAGCTTCTTACTGATGATTGGCTTTAGCTTAGTAGCAGAAGGATTTGGGTTTATTATTCCTAAAGGTTATTTATATGCAGCGATTGGATTCTCAATCATGATTGAATTTTTCAATCAATTGGCTATTTTTAATCGTCGTAAAATATTAAACAAAAAACCATTACGTGAACGTACCGCCGAAGCTGTTTTGCATTTACTTAAAGGGGATGCAGAAGAAGATCCTGAAACTCACACTATTGATGTGGTATCAGATACTAATAAAAAAGTTTCCGTATTTAATCATCAAGAATTAAGTATGGTCGAACGGGTACTTGGACTTGCTCAGCGTTCAGTCAGTAGTGTTATGACATCACGACTAGATGTTGATATGGTTAATATTAATGATGATCGTGAAGTAATTCTAAAAGAAATTTTTGATAATCCTCATTCACGTTTAGTTGTCACTGATAACGCCTCAATTGATGAACCGTTGGGTATCATTCAAGTAAACGATCTTTTAAAAGATATGATCCAAAGCAAAAAATCAATTGATATTAATTCATTGATTAAGCAACCTCTTATCTTCCCAGAGACGGTATCTTTATTGGTTGCGCTTGAGCAATTTAAAAAGGCTAAAACCCACTTTGCTTTTGTTGTTGATGAATTTGGCTCAATGCAAGGCGTTGTATCGGTAACAGATATTATTGAAACGATTGCGGGTGATTTTCCAACTGAAGAAGAGGAAATTGATGCTAAACATGATATTCAATGTATAGATGATAATAGTTGGATTGCTAATGGCTATATTCCTGTTGAAGAATTAATTCGTTTTGTACCTATACCCATTGATGATAAACGCGAATATCATACTCTGGCAGGATTGCTAATGGAAAAAGCCCAACATTTACTAAATGTTGGTGAAACGATACAAATTGGCGATTATTTATTCGAAATTGCCGAGATAGAAAGTCACCGTATTCTTAAAGTCAAAATTACTTTGAATAAACTTGATAATGTATCTGAGTAGAACAGAGCCTAATGCACTGTATAGACTAGAATAATGCTTGACCTAAATAAATAACAAGCAATAATTATGCGGTAAAATTTCTTTTTTTAAAGATGTGGACTGACAATGCCTCATCTTTTTTATTTTTTACTTTTGTTAAAAAATAAATAGTACAACGTAAAATACGTTCATTCTTGACAACCAAAATTGGGCTTTAATTTATGAATTCAATATTCGAAAAAATATTTCAATTGAAAGAAAAAAAAACAACTGTCGGTACTGAAATTATCGCTGGTTGTACCACCTTTCTTACGATGGTCTATATAATCTTCGTCAATCCTTCCATTTTATCTGCAACGGGTATGGATACTTCAGCTGTATTTGTGTTAACTTGCGTCGTTACAGCCTTTGCCACTATTTTAATGGGTTTATTTGCCAATTTACCTATTGCTTTAGCCCCAGCAATGGGACTTAACGTCTTTTTTGCTTATGGAATATGTGGTGCAATGGGTTACTCATGGCAAATAGGTATGGGAGCGATATTTTGGGGATCGCTGGTATTTTTTGTATTATCATTATTGAAAGTTCGCCATTGGTTAATTGAACACATTCCACAATGTTTACGCGTTGGTATTAGTGCTGGTATTGGCCTATTTATTGCTTTTATGGGCTTTCAAAATATGGGTATTGTCGTTTCTTCGCCGGCAACACTATTAACCATGGGAAATATTTTATCGCTAAAAGTATTACTCGGTTCACTGGGCTTTTTTATTATTATAATTTTAGCTGCGCGTAACTTTCATGCAGCAGTGCTTGTTTCGATTTTTGCTGTAACGTTGCTTGCGCTTTGGTTAGATCCAAACATTAATTATCAAGGTATAGCATCTATCCCACCAAGTGTAACTCCTGTTGTCGGTCATGTTGACCTTGCTGGTTCATTCAACATCGGTATTATGGGTGTAATCTTCTCAGTTATGATTGTCAGCTTATTTGATTCATCTGGAACAATTCTGGCATTAACCGATAAAGCGGGTATTTGTGATGAAAAAGGTCGCTTTCCAAAAATGCGTCAAGCGTTATTAATTGATAGTTTTAGCTCATCACTTGGTGGCTTATTCGGTACATCATCTGTATTAACCTATATTGAAAGCTCTTCAGGTATCTCTGTTGGTGGTCGTACAGGCTTAACGGCAGTGGTTGTTGGATTATTATTTTTAATGATGACCTTTTTATCGCCATTAGCTCACCTTGTACCAAATTATGCTACCTCTGGTGCGCTTATTTTTGTTGGAATTTTAATGGTTTCAAGCTTAGTTAAAGTCAATTGGTCAGATTTAACTGATGCAACACCAGCATTTATCACCGCATTAATGATGCCATTTGCCTTCGCGATTACAGAAGGTGTTGCACTTGGTTTTATCTCTTATGTCGTATTAAAAACTTGTACAGGTAAATTTAAAGAACTCAACCTTTGCGTTATTATTTTTGCTATATTATTTGCTTTAAAATTTATCTTTATTGATCATCATTAATTCAATTTTATTTCTACCGTTTTATAACGGTAGAAATAATCCTATCAATTAGTCCTTACCAAGCTTGCTACACACAAAATCTATTAACGTGTTTTTCATGACTTAATCTGAATTTATCATTTAAATTAAATTGGAAATGGCAAATTATCAATAACTCACCTATTCAACAAACACTCCTTTAACTAATTTGATCTGCATCACAAAAACTAAAAAACATAAAAATAGTACAAAATTTAGTAATTGTTGTTGTGCTTAATATTCATGCATATTGATTAAACAGTTTCAGATCTAATTGAAACCTAATTTGATAAACAAGCAGGTATGAATATGAGTACACATTATAATTCTCTATATGTTTTCCGAATTACCTTAGTTGCAACTTTAGGAGGTCTATTATTTGGTTATGATACAGCCGTTATCTCTGGAACAGTTGAATCCATATTTAAAGTTTTTGTTGAACCACAACATTTAAGTGAGACTGCTGCAAATTCCTTATTAGGTTTCTGTGTAGCAAGTGCTTTAATTGGTTGTATTATTGGCGGTTTAATGGGAGGTTATTTAAGTAATCGTTTTGGACGTCGAAATTCATTACTAATTGCAGCATTTTTATTCTTTATTGCTGCAATTGGATCCGCTTGGCCTGAACTAGGATTTCGTACAATAGAATCTCAACAAATACCTTATTATTTAGCTCAATATGTCCCTCACTTTGTGTTTTATCGCATCATCGGTGGTATCGGTGTTGGCTTAGCTTCTATGTTATCACCTATGTACATAGCTGAAGTGGCACCAGCAGAAATCCGGGGTAAGCTAGTATCGTTTAACCAATTTGCTATTATTTTTGGACAACTTTTAGTTTATTGTGTTAACTACGGTATAGCAAGTTCAGGCGATCAAGTTTGGTTAAATATAGTTGGTTGGAGATATATGTTTTTATCTTTAGCCATTCCAGCATTACTATTTTTTGGATTATTATTCACAGTCCCAGAAAGCCCTCGTTGGTTAACCGCACAAAATAAAACAAACAAAGCTCAACACATTCTTTCTAACATTTTAGGAAATCAAAAAGCCGATCAAGCATTAAAAAGCATTATCGATTCCCTATCATCCAACTGTGATAAAAAAAGTAGCTCATTATTAAAATATGGTATAGGGGTTATTATCATTGGAATTTTATTATCTGCATTTCAACAATTAATGGGAATTAATGTTGTTCTTTATTATGCACCAGAAGTGTTTAAAACATTAGGTGCTAGTACTGATTCAGCATTATTACAAACCATTGTAGTTGGTATTATCAATCTATCTTTTACTACCATTGCTATTTTTACCGTTGATAAATTTGGTCGAAAACCATTACAAATAATTGGTGCCATTGGCATGGCAATAGGCATGATCACATTAGGCACAACATTTTATTTACAGATATCAGCCAGTATTGCTCTTGCTGCAATGTTGTTTTATATCGCTTCTTTTGCTATCTCCTGGGGGCCTGTATGCTGGGTATTATTATCAGAAATATTCCCCAACTCTATCCGAAGTAAAGCTTTATCCATTGCTGTAGCAGCACAGAGGATCACAAATTACCTAGTATCTTGGACTTTTCCAATCATGGATAAAAATACCTATCTTATATCTCATTTTAATAACGGTTTTGCCTATTGGCTATACGGTGCAATTAGCATAATGGCTGCTATTTTTATCTGGAAATGGCTTCCTGAAACAAAAGGAAAATCTTTAGAAGAACTTGAAAAGTTCTGGAATAAATAAATCAAAATCTAATTTAAAAACAATATTAAGGAGAACATTATGAAACATTACTATGACAAAATAGAACGCATTAATTACGAAGGAGCACAAACTGATAATCCTTTCGCCTTTCGGCATTATAATCCAAGCCAAATCATTTTAGGTAAAACCATGGCTGAACATTTACGCTTTTCAATCTGTTACTGGCATACTTTTTGTTGGGCTGGAACGGATATGTTTGGTTCAGGATCGTTTAACTATCCATGGCAATCTAATGCAGATCCATTAAGTAACGCAAAAGCTAAAGCGGATGTTGCCTTTGAGTTTTTTTATAAAATGAACGTACCTTTTTATGCATTTCATGATGTGGATGTTGCACCTGAAGGCAATTCGATTCAAGAATATATCAATAATTTATCAATAATGACCGATATCTTACTAGAAAAACAACAACAAACAGGTGTTAACTTACTCTGGGGTACAGCTAATTGTTTCACCAATCCGAAATATGCAGCTGGTGCAGCGACAAATCCAGATCCGGAAGTCTTTGCTTGTGCAGCAACACAAGTTGTACATGCCATGAATGCAACTCATAAACTAGGTGGACAAAATTATGTACTATGGGGGGGACGAGAAGGATACGAAACATTGTTAAATACTGATTTACGTAAAGAGCGAGAACAAGTCGGTAAATTTATGCAACTAGTCGTTGAAAACAAACATAAAATTGGTTTTAACGGCACGTTACTTATTGAACCTAAACCACAAGAACCAACTAAGCACCAATATGATTATGATGTCGCAACCATTTATGGATTTTTAAAACAATTTGGCTTAGAAAAAGAGATTAAAGTAAACATCGAAGCCAATCATGCGACACTTGCCGGCCATTCATTCCAGCATGAAGTAGCCTCTGCCTTTGCTTTAGATATATTTGGATCACTTGATGCTAACCGTGGCGATCCACAACTAGGCTGGGATACCGATCAATTTCCAAACAGTGTGGAAGAAAATACCCTTGTCATGTATGAAATTCTTAAAAATGGCGGATTTACAACGGGAGGATTGAATTTTGACGCGAAAATCCGCCGTCAAAGTGTTGATAAATATGATGCATTTTATGGACATATTGGCGCAATGGATACCATGGCATTGTCATTGAAATGTGCAGCAAGAATGATTGAGGATAATGCACTGAATCAAAAAGTTACTGACCGTTATGCAGGTTGGAGTAACAACTTAGGTAAAGAGATATTACAAGGCAATATGACGCTACAAGATATTGCTCAATATAGTCTTTCCCACAATTTACAACCAAAACCATACAGTGGAGAACAAGAGAAATTAGAAAATCTCGTTAATAAGTTTATTTTTGGCTAGCAATATTGTTGAATATAATAAAGTCAGAGCTACTATATAGTTACCATTATTCGGTAATAACGATAGCTCTGATGGCAACACAATGGAGAAAACTATGTACATTGGTATTGATTTAGGTACTTCAGGGATCAAAGTAATTTTGATGGATGAACAACAACACATCGTTGCCACTATTACAAAACCACTAACTGTATCACGCCCTCATCAATTATGGTCTGAACAAGATCCTTTACAATGGTGGCATGCAACCAATATGGCTATGCGTGAACTTAGTCAGCAACATAATTTAAAAACTGTAAAAGCCATTGGTCTAAGTGGGCAAATGCATGGTGCTGTACTTTTAGATCAACAAGCACAAATATTAAGACCAGCAATACTTTGGAATGACGGACGTTGTGATGCCGAGTGTCATCAATTAGAACAACAAGTACCGGCGTCAAGACAAATCACAGGAAACTTGATGATGGCGGGCTTCACTGCACCCAAAATCAAATGGGTACAAAATCATGAACCAGAAATATTCGCCAAGATTGACAAAGTACTATTACCCAAAGACTATTTACGTTTTAAAATCACCAATCAATTTGCATCCGATATGGCTGATGCTGCCGGTACAATGTGGTTAGATGTTGAAAAGCGCGATTGGAGTGATTTACTATTAGATGCTTGCGGTTTAACTCGAAAACATATGCCAACTCTGTTTGAGGGCACTCAAGTCACTGGTTATGTTACAGATGAAATTGCCAATGATTGGGGAATTAACACCATTTCGGTGATAGCTGGTGGCGGAGATAATTCAGCTGGCGCAGTGGGGGTCGGTTTGTATCAATCTGGTCAAGCCATGTTATCACTTGGAACCTCAGGTGTTTATTTTGCCGTTACGGATCGTTTTATCAGCAAGCCAGAACAAGCAATCCATAGTTTCTGCCATGCCCTACCTAATCGGTGGCATCTTATGTCGGTTATGTTGAGTTGCGCTTCATGCCTTGATTGGGCCTGCCAATTATTAGAAATTAAAGATGTGGCGACATTATTATCTTCAATTGAAGAACAACAAGCTAACGATAAACCACCGGTGTATTTTTTACCTTATCTATCAGGAGAGAGAACGCCACATAATAATCCTGAAGCAAAAGGCGTATTTTTTGGTCTAACTTATCAACATAACAAGATAGATCTAGCAAAAGCAGTATTATTGGGTGTCAGCTATGCGCTTGCCGATGGTATTGATGTTGTTCATCAAACAGGTATTTCACCCGATAAAATTTTGATTATTGGTGGCGGGGCACGTAGCCGCTATTGGCGACAATTAATCAGTGATATTTCAGGCTACCCTATTGAATATTGTGAAGGAAGCGAAGTTGGCCCCGCTTTAGGTGCAGCGAAACTGGCACAAATTGCATGTAATCCAAATACTCAGTTAGAGGCTTTATTACCGCCATTACCGCTGATTCAAACCCATCAACCTGACATGAAAAAATATGCACAATTCCAACAACAACGTTCAATTTTTAGAAAAATTTATCAACAGCTAAAACCATTAATGTCTTAATATTTAACCAGCAGAAGTTCATATTTATATGATTTTCTGCTGTTAACCAAACATCTTCACTAGTTAAATGATATTTAGTCAAACGTTATTATCACTATTGCCAATAATTCAAACCTATCAACCCGACATGAAAAAACATGCATAATTCTAACTACAGCGTTCAACTTTTAGAAAAATTGACAAAATATTTAATAATTTAAAATTAACTCACCACCTATTTATGTTCATAACGCTAGGAATGTGATCAATCTCTCATTAACAAAATATCGTAATCTGAAAACCAAATTTGATAATAAAAAAGTTTTAACAGATAAATTATAGTTCAATCAGAAACATAAAGATTTTCTCTTATCAATAACATAATGCAAGGAGTTTTAAAAAATGCCTAAAATAAAAAATCCTATTATACCTGGCATGTCACCTGATCCATCTATTATACGGGTCAATGATACTTACTATATTGCTACATCAACTTTCCATTGGCACCCTTCAATACAAATTTTTCAATCTAATGATTTATCAAATTGGAAACTAATTGATTATATTTTTAAAAATGGTGAAATCAAACTTTCTGGAACCAATACACCTGCGGGTATTTGGGCTCCTCATTTATCTTATGATCCGATCAATAAAAAATATTGGTTAATTTATTCTCACATGGTTAGCATGGCTGGAAGAGAATTTAATGCTGATGCTTATGCAGTTCATGCAGATAACATAAAAGGTCCTTGGTCAGATCCTATTTATTTTACTTCCATTGGTTTTGACCCTGCATTATTTCACGATGATGATGGCAAACATTATTTAACGATCTTAGAATGGGAAACTCGCCAAGGTTATCAAGCACCTGGAAATATAGTAATAGCAGAAGTAGATTTAAATACAGGTAAAGTCATTAGCCCATGGACAAGAGTGACCAATGGATTTACTACTCGAGGATGTTCTGAAGCTCCACAAATTTATAAAAAATTCGACTATTATTATCTAATAATTGCTGCCGGAGGAACTGGTTATGCTCATGGCATTGAAATAGGTCGCTCTAAAAATATTTATGGGCCTTATGAACCACATCCGTCAAGAGAACCAATAGTCACATCATCACCCAATCATTTATTTTCATTAGGTGACCCAGATGCGGGGCATTTTGAAATGTACAATCCAAATTCAATAATGCAAAAAGCCGGTCATGGTTCATTATTTGAGGCACAAGATGGTGAGTGGTACATTGCTCACTTAATGTCTAGACCGCTTAAGGGGACATTGTTAAATCCTTTGGGTCGAGAAACGTCTATACAAAAGATGAGATGGACCGATGATGGCTGGTTAGAAATGGCTGACGGTACAAATTTAGCTAAAATGGAGTTTGATTATTCATTACCTATTGGTAATGAAGTAAGCCATGATGTTATTGATGATTTTGATAAAGAGTATCAATTAGAATTTATGACACCATATAGAGCGCAAACACCTAATTGGGTAAATACCCATGAACGACCAGGACATTTGCGAATATATGGACAAAATTCACTATTCTCCCAATTTAATCCATCAATTATGGCAACAAGAGCAACATCCTTTAATTATGATGTTCAAACTAAAGTAGAGTTTCATCCTGAGCATTATTCACAAACGGCTGGAATTGGAATTTATTATGATTCTAATAATTGGATCTACTTACATTTAACTTATAGTGAACAACTAAACGCTACCATCCTTACTATTTTACAAGCAAAACTTGGAGCTCGAATTGAATTTGTTAATCATAGAATAGTAATACCTAATGGACAAGTTGAACTCAAATTATCATATCGAGATGGATTTGTTTCACTCTTTTATCGAATTGAGAAAGAGGAGTGGAATAATATCATTAATCAGATAGATGCTACTTATTTGTCTGATGAGGGAGTAAATGGAGAACCTGGAGAAATAGGTGGTTTTACAGGATTATTTAATTTTATCGCCTCAGTTGATACCTACCAACATCAATCCTACGCCGATTTTGATTATTACTACGTGAAAAATAATCAATAATATTAAGGAAGACATCATGAAAATAACAATTCCATTAACTCGACTAGTTCCTGGACTTATTATTGGACCTGCCACTTGGTTAGGTCCCTACATTGCAGCAGCCAGTCTATTTTTACCCGCTTTAATTCAACAACTTGATGAAACAAATAAAATTACATTATTAGCGCTATTTTCAAGTTGTGGTATGGTTGCTGCAACAATATCAAACATGTTGGCAGGTTATGTATCTGATAGGACTTATTCTAGATTTGGCAGTCGCACACCATGGATTATAATTGGCGCAATTACGTTTATGTTATCAATGATATTAACATCAACCGCAAACAGTATACCTTTTTTATTATTTTGTTGGATATTAGCGCAAACTGCCTTAAATTTTGTTGTGGCGCCGATGGTTGCTTGGCTTGATTTTGCAGCAGATGATAAAAAAGGAACCGCATCAGGTGCTTATGGAGGCCTCGGTATGGCACTGGGTAATAATGGATTTACAATTATTGCTGCAATGTTCTTAGGTAGTTTCCGATTAGGTTTCATTGTATTTGGGATAATCACTTTTATCGGTGCATTAATATCAGTCTTTATTGTTCGCGAACCTTCTAATTTGGACAAAAAAAACCAAAATCAGGTAAAACAAAATGATCATAAACAAAAAAGCTCATTAGCTATATTTCCGAGATGGTCAATTGGTCGTGATTACTACCTAGCATTAATAGGTAAACTTTTTCAAGGAATTGGCAATTTTACAATCACTGGTTATTTGCTATTTATTATGACTGACTTTATGAATACTGACTCATCTGAAACTCAAAACTCTATTCAGTTAATTAATTTGGTTATGCTTATATTTGGCATTTTGATGGGATTCATTGCTGGACCAATCTCCGATAAATTGAAAATTCTCAAAATTCCAGTTGGGTTATCAACAATATTTTTAGGTATTGGCGCGTTAAGTTTAGTTATTGCTCCTAATCATATTGGTATTTTGATTTATGCATTCGCAGCTGGAATTGGTATGGGCGTTTGGAACTCTTTAGATAATTTATTAAATTTAGAAGTTATTCCCGACAAAAATAGAATTGCATTCTTTCTAGGCGTTTATAATTTAGGTAATACAGCAACTCAAGCTTTAGCACCAATAATTGCAGCTTGTGTAATATCACTATTCGGTTTTGGAGCAATATTTATTACGTCCTTTGTTTTTGCAATGTTGGGAGGAATATCAATACTTTCAATCCGTTCAGTAAAAAGATAAACATCTAGAAATTAGGAAAATGTAAATAAATATTCTGTTTTCCTTTCATTTTATAAAAAATGATCTTAATAATATGACGCCTATAGATGATTAATGGTTGTAAATTTACTTCTAAAATCTTTAGGTGTAATTCCATAAAATTTTTTAAATAAAAAATAAAAATATTGTACTGATGGATATCCACATTGCTGGGAAATAGCCTGAATAGACAATGATGATTCAATTAATAGATATTTAGCTCGATTAAATTTCTCTTCATGAATCACTGAATGAATGGTTTTACCTAATGACTCTTTAAAACGTATTTCTAAATTAGACCGAGAAATTTGCATATCAGAAATAACTTGCTCGACTTTAATGCCTTTACAGGCATATTTTCGAATATAATGCATTGCTTGAATAACATACGGATCTTGTATTGAACGATAATCTGTTGAACGCCTCGCAATAATTTTTTTGGGCTCAATCAATAAAGGAGAGGTGGAAACTTTCCCTTTAGTTAAGCGTTTATGCAATAGACTCGCTGCGTTAAAGCCCATCTCTTCTGTGCCTTGTTTTACGGTCGATAAAGAAACCATTGATAAATTATTTATCACTTCTTCATTATCAATACCAATCAAACATAGTTCTTCTGGTATTTTTAAGCCGACCATATCACAAGCTTGTAAAATATGATGCGCTCTAGCATCATTTACCGCGATAATACCGGTATTAACAGGTAATGATAATAACCATTTGGACAATTTATCTAAACTTTCTTGCCAATTATCTAAAGAAGTTATCATTCCTTGATAGATAACGCCTTGATAACCTTTCTGGGTTAAAATTTTTTCAAAGATTTTTTCCCTTACGCCTGCCCAACGACAATATCGAGTTGGTGGTATACTATAAAAAGCAAATTGATGTATTCCTTTATCGCATAAGTGATTAAAAGCACTTTCCATGATGGCATAATTATCAGCCGCCACATAAGGAACTTTAGGATAACTAAAATCATCATGATACGAGCTACCCACACCAATTATCGGAATATCAACCTTGGTAAGCAAATCTTCAATATCAGGATCATCAAAATTAGCAATAATGCCATCACAATCTAAATGGAAAGAAGCTTTTTTATCGTAACGCAAAGTTTCTGATATATAAATATTCCAGTGAATATTATTTAATTTCAAAAAATCGCCAATACCTTTAAGAATTTGTCGATCGTAGATATTATTTGCATTAAATAATAAAACAACTTTGTAAGATTCATTCTTTATATTCATCATTGTTACACGTTAAATATGTTCACAATCAATATATTATTACTGTTTTTTAATGTTTAAAAATTTGAGTAAAATCACATAATGTTAACTAACATAAAATGAAACCGATCACTTTTATAAAAAATACTCGCTTTAATTAGCTTTTTGGCGACCTTCTTAATCACTAAACATGAGTGATATCAAAATAAGCATAAATTACAGTAAATAATTTAAACAACAAAAGAAGAGTAACAAAATAAAATTAAAACATTTTTATTATTTTTACCTAATACTAATAAAATTTAATTGAAACAGGCAAAGAACTTGTGGTAATACTTGACATTATGGCTGTTGGGGTCTAGAATCTTGCGACCCAAAACTTATATACATAATTTTTGGTCTACAGTTATTAATTACGTATCTAAAAAGCAATTTTAAATTTATTTTAATTAATCAGGAGCTTATTAATGGCAACAATTAATCAGCTGGTACGCAAACCGAGAGCGCTAAAGGAAGTAAAAAGTAACGTTCCTGCTCTTGAAGCATGCCCGCAAAAACGCGGTGTTTGTACACGTGTTTACACTACTACACCGAAAAAACCAAACTCAGCATTACGTAAAGTATGCCGTGTACGTTTAACCAACGGTTTTGAAGTAACTTCATATATCGGTGGTGAAGGTCACAACTTACAAGAACATAGCGTGATTTTAATCCGCGGTGGTCGTGTTAAAGACTTACCTGGTGTTCGTTATCATACTGTTCGCGGTGCATTAGACTGCGCAGGTGTTAAAGATCGCAAACAAAGCCGTTCTAAATACGGTGTGAAACGACCTAAAGCTTAATGGAACTCCGTTAAGTAAGGCCAAACTAAATAATTCCATTTAACTCACTTGAGTTTTGGGTAAACCTGAAAAATTTATAACATATAAACGGAGTATTCCAATGCCACGTCGTCATGTTGCTGGTCAAAGAAAAATTTTACCTGATCCGAAATTCGGTTCAGATTTGCTGGCGAAATTTGTAAATATTTTAATGATAGATGGAAAAAAATCTATCGCAGAATCAATCGTATATTCAGCTCTTGATAAATTAGCTGAGCGTAGTGGAAAAGACCACTTAGCAGCTTTCGAAGTTGCATTAGATAACGTAAGACCAACTCTAGAAGTTAAGTCTCGTCGCGTTGGTGGTTCTACATACCAAGTTCCTGTTGAAGTGCGCCCTGTTCGTCGTAATGCACTTGCAATGCGTTGGATTGTAGATGCAGCACGTAAACGTGGCGATAAATCAATGGCTTTACGCCTAGCGAATGAACTTATGGATGCTTTTGAAAACAAAGGTACCGCTGTGAAAAAACGCGAAGATGTTCATCGTATGGCTGAAGCTAATAAAGCGTTTGCACACTATCGTTGGTAATTTTAGCCATTCAATTAAATGGCTGAGGATTCGGCTGGTAGTAAATATCGACTGTCAGCCAACCTAAATGATATTTTATTAAGCAAACGATTCTAAGTAGAGGATTAATATGGCTCGTACAACCCCTATAGTACGCTACCGCAATATTGGTATTAGTGCACATATTGACGCAGGTAAAACAACAACAACTGAACGTATTTTGTTTTACACTGGTGTAAGTCACAAAATTGGTGAGGTTCATGATGGCGCAGCTACCATGGACTGGATGGAACAAGAACAAGAACGTGGTATTACTATCACTTCTGCTGCAACAACTGCATTCTGGTCTGGTATGGGTCAACAATTTGAACCACACCGTATCAACATTATCGACACCCCGGGACACGTTGACTTCACAATCGAAGTAGAACGTTCTATGCGTGTTCTTGATGGTGCAGTAATGGTTTACTGTGCGGTTGGTGGTGTTCAACCTCAATCAGAAACAGTATGGCGTCAAGCAAACAAATATAAAGTTCCACGTATCGCTTTCGTAAACAAAATGGACCGTATGGGTGCTAACTTCTTACGTGTTGTTGATCAAATCAAAACTCGTTTAGCAGCAGTACCAGTTCCTTTAGTTTTACCTATCGGTGCAGAAGAAGGCTTTACTGGTGTAGTTGATTTACTTAAACGTAAAGCAATTAACTGGAATGATGCTGATCAAGGCGTAACATTCACTTATGAAGATGTACCTGCTGACATGGTTGAGCAAGTCGAAGAATGGCGTGCTTACTTAATGGAAGCTGCGGCTGAAGCAAGTGAAGAGTTAATGGAAAAATACCTTGGTGGTGAAGAGTTAACTGAAGAAGAAGTTAAAGCTGCATTACGTGAACGCGTACTTGCTAATGAAATCATCTTAGTAACTTGTGGTAGTGCCTTTAAAAATAAAGGTGTTCAATTCATGCTTGATGCAGTTATTGAATATCTACCTGCACCAACTGATGTACCTGCAATTAAAGGTGAATTAGCAAATGGTGAAGCAGCTGAACGTCATTCAAGTGATGATGAACCATTCTCATCATTAGCATTCAAAATTGCAACTGACCCATTTGTTGGTAACTTAACATTCTTCCGTGTTTACTCTGGTGTTGTAAACTCAGGTGATACTGTTCTTAACTCTGTTAAAGATAAAAAAGAACGTTTTGGTCGTATCGTTCAGATGCACGCTAACAAACGTGAAGAAATTAAAGAAGTTCGCGCGGGTGACATTGCTGCAGCAATCGGTCTAAAAGATGTGACTACTGGTGATACTCTTTGTGCTGAAAGCGCACCAATCATTCTTGAAAGAATGGAATTCCCTGAACCAGTAATTTCAGTTGCAGTTGAACCAAAAACCAAAGCTGACCAAGAAAAAATGGGTCTTGCTTTAGGTCGACTAGCACAAGAAGACCCTTCATTCCGTGTTCACACAGATGAAGAATCAGGTCAAACAATCATTTCTGGTATGGGTGAGCTTCACTTAGAAATCATCGTTGACCGTATGAAACGTGAATTCAAAGTTGAAGCGAATGTTGGTAAACCACAAGTTGCTTACCGTGAAACCATTCGTAATGAAGTTGAACAAGAAGGTAAATTTGTTCGTCAATCTGGTGGTCGTGGTCAATATGGTCATGTGTGGTTAAAAATCAAACCATTGGAAGCTGGCGGCGAAGGCTACAAATTCAACAATGAAATTGTTGGTGGTGTGGTTCCTAAAGAATACATCCCTGCAGTTGATAAAGGCTGTCAAGAACAAATGAAAAATGGTGTTCTTGCTGGTTACCCAATTGTTGATGTTGAAGTTACTATCTTTGATGGTTCTTACCATGATGTCGACTCATCAGAAATGGCATTTAAAATTGCCGGTTCAATGGCATTTAAAGAAGGCTTCATGAAAGCTAAACCAGTGCTTTTAGAACCGATTATGAAAGTAGAAGTTGAAACTCCAGAAGATTATATGGGTGACGTAATTGGTGACTTAAACCGTCGTCGTGGTATGATCGAAGGAATGGAAGATACCGCTACTGGTAAAACAGTTAAAGCACAAGTTCCACTTTCAGAAATGTTTGGTTATGCAACAGATCTTCGTTCACAAACACAAGGTCGTGCTTCTTACTCTATGGAGTTCTTGAAGTACAATGAAGCGCCAACCAATATTGCTACAGCAATTATTGAAGCTCGTAAAGCGAAATAATTTTTATATAAATAAAGTAACACTTCCCTTTTATTTAGAAGGGGAGTGATTTAATAAAGGAACATTAAGATGTCTAAAGAAAAATTTGAACGTACAAAACCCCACGTTAACGTTGGTACAATCGGCCACGTTGACCATGGTAAAACAACTTTAACTGCAGCTATTACTTCTGTACTTTCTAAAAAATACGGCGGTCAAGCTCGTGCATTCGATCAAATCGATAACGCGCCAGAAGAAAAAGCTCGTGGTATCACCATCAACACTTCACACGTTGAATACGATACACCAACTCGTCACTACGCACACGTAGACTGCCCAGGCCATGCTGACTATGTTAAAAACATGATCACTGGTGCGGCACAAATGGACGGTGCTATCTTAGTAGTAGCAGCAACAGATGGTCCTATGCCACAAACTCGTGAGCACATTCTTTTAGGTCGTCAAGTAGGTGTTCCTTATATCATCGTATTCTTAAACAAATGCGATATGGTTGATGATGAAGAGTTATTAGAATTAGTTGAAATGGAAGTACGTGAACTTCTATCTCAATACGATTTCCCAGGTGATGACACTCCAGTAATTCGTGGTTCAGCGCTTAAAGCGTTAGAAGGCGATGCAGAATGGGAAGAAAAAATTGTTGAGTTAGCAAATGCATTAGACACCTACATTCCAGAACCAGAGCGTGACATTGATAAACCATTCTTATTACCAATCGAAGACGTATTCTCAATCTCAGGTCGTGGTACAGTAGTAACAGGTCGTGTAGAGCGCGGTGTAATCAAAACTGGTGAAGAAGTTGAAATCGTTGGTATCAAACCGACTACTAAAACAACTTGTACTGGTGTAGAAATGTTCCGTAAAATACTAGACGAAGGCCGTGCAGGTGAAAACGTTGGTATACTATTACGTGGTACAAAACGTGAAGAAATCGAACGTGGTCAAGTATTAGCAAAACCAGGTTCAATCACTCCACATACTGATTTTGAATCAGAAGTGTATATCCTAAGCAAAGATGAAGGTGGTCGTCATACTCCATTCTTCAAAGGCTACCGTCCACAGTTCTACTTCCGTACAACTGACGTAACTGGTACTATCGAATTACCAGAAGGCGTAGAGATGGTAATGCCAGGTGATAACATCAAAATGACTGTATCATTAATTCACCCAATCGCAATGGCAGACGGCTTACGTTTCGCTATCCGTGAAGGTGGTCGTACTGTTGGTGCTGGTGTTGTTGCTAAGGTTATTAAATAATCTATGTTAACTATTTAGAGCATTATATATTTAATGCTCTTTATCAGTATAAGAGGCGCGTATAATACGCGCCTTTTTTATGTATCTCGATCACTCTTAAAATGTCAATTTATCGTTTTAATTTTTATGTGCTCTATTTGTCCTTTATAAAACACTATTACTAAACACCAACAAATTTTTAAAATGAACGTTGAAAAGGTAGAGTAAGCTCTTTCAAATAAGCGTCATTCAGTATATTAATTCGATTATTTTCAACTTGAATAATTTTTTGTTTTCGCCAGTTCGACATTAATCGGCTTAACGTTTCATAACGAATACCTAACTTTGTCGCTAACTGACCACGTGAAATAGGCAATATAAATTGATAAGTGTTACTGGAAGAACATAATGATAACAAATAACTAGCCAAACGCTGTTCTGAGGAGCTTGAAGTTAACCAATCGATATTATTTATTTGCTCATATAATTTAGTACTAAAACGTATTAATAAACGTTGCATAATAATAGGATTAGTTTTGCAAACTTGCAATAAACTCTGTTTTTCAATTAATAATACCGAACAATCTGTTTTAGCTCTAATCGTCATTGGAAAACGATTATGTGGCATAAAGATAGCGGCAATAGCCACTAATTGATAATGATAAAAAATACCAAAAATCTTTTCTTCACCTAAATAAGTACTACGATAAACTTCAACTTCCCCAGTTAAAACAAGCACACAACAAGATAAGGGTTTACCTTCATAACTGATCATTTCTCCTTTTATCAATTCTTTATAGCTAGCATTTTCAATAATAGGCATTAACGCCTCTTTATCTAATCCTTGAAACAACTCAACTTGAGTTAACCAACCAAAAATCTGTTGCTCAGTTGGTATATTTTTGACAAATATCATAGGTTTTGCCTAAAGATGCTTCTAGAATGAATTCAATATAATTGATAATAGTTCTTATTTCAATACTGATAATTACTTTAAATTATTAAATAACCATATGAAATATATGGTTTTATTCTTAAAACCACAATAACTCATTTACACACTAAATATAGGAGTCGTTTATGCCAAATAATACCATTAACCCTGCTCAAGCATTCGAAATCACCTCATTAATTAACGCAACAGAACAAAGTATTGCCAGTCGGATTTTAGCTAAAACAACAGGTGGCAATTTAACGCTCTTTGCGTTTGATAAAGGGCAAGGATTATCCGAACATAGTGCCCCTTTTGATGCCATTGTCATGGTTATTGAAGGTGAACTAACCTTGATTATTGATGGCCAACCCGTTAAAGCTATACCCGGTACCATTGTCAGAATGCCTGCTAACGTTCCTCATGCAGTTGAAGCTCCACAAGCAGCTAAAATGCTACTCATCATGTTAAGAGAAATTACACTAAATACTAATTAAGGTGCTATATAATGGACGACATAAAAAAAGAAGCTGGGCACAAATTTCTTGCTCGCCTAGGAAAAACCAGATTACGCCCAGGTGGTAGAAAAGCTACTGAATGGTTATTTAAACAAGCACACTTTACACCACAAAGTCAGGTACTTGAAATTGCATGCAACATGGGTACAACATCTATCGAAATTGCCCAGCGTTTCGGTTGCCATATAATTGGTGTAGATATGGATAAACTTGCTTTAGAAAAAGCAAAGCAAAATGTTATTAAAAATAAAGTTACTCATTTAGTTGATATACAACAAGCTAATGCATCAACATTGCCCTTTGCCGATAATAGTTTTGACATAGTGATTAACGAAGCGATGTTAACAATGTATGCGAATAAAGCTAAAACGCATTTAATTAAAGAGTATTATCGAGTATTAAAGCCAGGAGGCAAACTCCTTACTCACGATATTATGCTAGTTAATCCAGCACAATCACAAGAAGTTATAGGACGAATTCATCAAGCAATTAATGTTAATGCCCAGCCGATTAGCTATGAATCTTGGCATGCCCTTTTTGCTGATGTTGGATTTATTGATATTCAATCACAACATGCTGCCATGACATTAATGTCTCCTAAAGGCATGGTTTATGATGAAGGTTTATTAGGAACATTCAGAATTATTCTCAATGCACTACGTAAACAAAATCGACCACAATTTTTTAAAATGTTTAAAACATTCAAACAATACCGAAACCAACTTAATTATATAGCCATCTGTTCTATCAAACCTAAATCAGCCATTTGATAACCACTATAACGCTATTGAAAATCGGAATACCATGACTTAATAGCGTTTTTTTGCTATAGTAAACGCCATTTTATTTAACTTGGATTATTCATACCCATGGAATCTATACCTAACTGCCCTGTTTGCCAGTCTGAACATACTTATCATGATGGTTCATTTTATGTTTGCCCTGAATGTGCTCACGAATGGGATCCGAACGATGTTGCTTCAACTGATGAAGGATTACAAGTGAAAGACAGTAATGGTAATTTACTTGCTGATGGCGACGATATTATTTTAATTAAAGACCTTAAATTAAAAGGTTCTTCTACCGTTTTGAAAAAAGGTGCTAAAGCCAAAGGCATTCGTTTAGTTGAAGGCGATCATGAGATCGATTGTAAAATTGATGGCATGAAAATCATGCTTAAAGCTTGTTTTGTAAAAAAAGCTTAATTGATATCAATAAAATGCTGATTATATCAGCATTCCTTTCTTGTTTAGTTTTAACGCATCTTTTTTAAATTATTATTTAATGTAATTCAACCTATTTTTATACTGAAACGTATAGTTAACCTGAAACTTTTTTACAAAAATGAACATTGAATGTGATGAATAGCTAATGAAAAGAGTAATTAAATAAGAATTAAATTAATAAATTTCTCAATTATATCATCAATATCACATTACTGAACATCACTTAAAAACCATAAAATAACAGAAATGTGATTAAACATCTGTTCAAAAACAAACTCAGTAAATGTTGGCAACATCGAAATTAAATAGCTTAACATGATTAATCCTAACAATAGTGTTAGTGGATAACCGACCACAAAAATGGATAATTGTGGTGTAATTCTATTTAATAACCCCAATGATATATTGATGATCAACAGTAAAGTCATCAAAGGAAGCGCTAACATAATACCATTAATAAACAGTTGGTTACTTACATCAATTAAGGCTAAATAACCATTTGCAGGCAATGTCATAAGTCTAATTGGAACAATATCAAAGCTATTTGAAATACCATATAATAACCATAAGTGACCATCTAAACTTAAAAAAATCAGTAACGCTATAATATTAATTAAGCGAGATAAAACTGAAGTGGATGGCCCCCCGATTGGATCAAAAAAAGTTGCCATTCCCAATCCCATTTGCATTCCAATTAATTCACCCGAAATTCTGACGGTTATAAACGCAAGTTGCATAGTAAAACCAATCAACACGCCAATCATTATTTGCTGAGCGATAACCCATACCCCCGTTAAAGAATAGATTTTTATATTTTCATCAAGATGAGGAATGGGTAGAAGCATAACAATTACTAATGCTAAACCAACCTTTATGCGATTTGGTACTTCTTTTTCACCAAAAATTGGCGCAACCATAATTAATGCCAAAATGCGCACAAACGGAAAAAAAACATCTTTAATCCAAGAAAAGAAATCAATATTAAATAGACTGTTAATATTAAAATCTATCATCTTTAATGAGTTAAGTTAGGAATATCGGTGATAACAATTTGAATGTAGTCAATCATTGTTGACAACATTGATGGTCCCAAAATAATTAAAACCACGATCACTGCTAAAATTTTGGGAATAAATGATAAGGTCATTTCGTTAATTTGCGTAGCCGCTTGCAATAAACTAATGACTAAACCAGTAACTAAAGCGGCTAACAGTAAAGGGCCAGCAAGAGAGGCTGCGACTTTTATGGCTTGCATTGCTAAGGTACTAATATACTCAGGTGACATACTATTCCTTCATTCGAATTTCTTAACTAGAATTTTTTGACTAAAATTACTTAACTAAAATTCCCTAACTAAAAAAGCTTTGCGCTAATGAACCAAGTAATAAGTGCCAACCATCTGCTAATACAAACAACATTAACTTAAAGGGTAATGATACCGTTGCAGGTGGAACCATCATCATCCCTAATGCCATAAGTGTACTGGCTACCACTAAATCGATAATTAAGAAAGGAATAAAAATCGTAAAACCTATTTGAAAAGCGGTTTTTAACTCACTGACTACAAAGGCAGGTACCAAAATTTTTAAAGGAATATCTTCTCGGCTTTGGATCTCGTTTTGGTGGGACATATTCACAAATAACGCTAAATCATTTTCGCGGGTTTGAGTAAGCATAAACGCCTGCAATGGTTTAGTTGCGGTGGATAAAGCTTCTTGCATAGTGATTTGATTTTGTGAATAAGGTATATAAGCATCTTGATAAATTTTATCAGTCACCGGTGACATAATAAAAAATGTCATAAAAAGAGCAATACCTAAAATAACTTGGTTAGGTGGAGCAGATTGTGTCCCTAAAGCATTACGCAATAAACCCAATACAATAATAATGCGGGTGAAACTGGTCATTAGCAGTAGTATTGCAGGAATAAAAGTGAGTAAGGTCAAAAAGACCAATGTTTCTACGGGTAATGACCAGCTTTGTTCATTGTCCAACGTAGTACGAGAAATGATAGATAACGGTGAGATTTCAGCAAAACTATATTGGCTAATCGACAATAAGCTCAGCAAAATAACAGATTTTAACCGCACTACCCATTACTCCTTTCTTAATTTCAAAATGGACTGTAACATTTGCTCAAATATCCTATTTCTGGAAAAATCTTTCACTCTTGAAGAAGGTTCTGCTAGTAGCATATCGGTTCGTTGTTCATTTATGGTATGCAGTAAAGTCATCTGCTGCCCAGTCACACCAACAACTAATAATTGATTATCGACATGAACCAAAACAATTCGCTCTTTAGGATTGATATTGTAAGTGGCTTTTACCTCAATCAATTGTTTATTTGGCGTTTTCCAATTAAAACGTTTTACTATCCACCCTAATAATAAAATCACTGCAATCACACCGATAAGCGACATCCCCATTGATGTAATTATTTGCGTGTTTACTTTTAATTCAGGTGATACAGAAGTTATCGCAATTGTATCTGTTGCAGATATTGAAGGCTGAGCCTTATTTTCGTATATAATATCCATTAACGACTCAACCTACGTACACGCTCTGATGGAGTTATAATATCAGTGATGCGTATGCCATAATTATCACCGACAACCACAATTTCGCCTTGGGCAATTAAATAACCATTAATTAATATATCTAAAGGTTCACCAGCAAGACCATCTAATGCAATGACTGATCCTTGAGTTAAATTCAATAAATCTTTAATTGCCATCTTGGTTCGACCAAGTTCGACACTCAAATCAATCGGAATATCTAAAATAAGATTAATATCCTGCTTTTGTTCTTCAGTTTGTTGTGGTGATAGTGTTTCAAAAATAACGCCTTGAGTAGATAATTCATCACCGCTTTCATCGACTTTCGGGATCTCTTCACTATCTTGTCTGATATCAGTCATTTTGCATTCCCTCATTTAATTGTTCTATTACAGGATTAATAACCTGTTCTACTTTAATTGCATATTGTTTATTAACTTTACCGTAATGACCTTTTAATACTGGTACCCCCCCGACGGTAACATCTAAATTTGTCGGTTTATCGATCACTAAAATATCGTCAGTTTTTAACGCTAATAGTTTAGAGACAGTAGTTTGAATACGAGTAAAGTTAGCAACTAATTCGACAGTGGATTGTTTAATGCCAGAGGTTAATGAACTCATCCAAATATTATCATCTTTATAAGTTTGCTGCTCGATAGGCGGTTTGATTAAAGATTCTTTAATTGGCTCAACCATGGCATAAGGTATACAAATATAAAATGTCGCTTTAAAGCTACCAATTTCAATTTTAAATTTGGTAGTTAAAACCACATCATCAGGAGAAGTAGTAATATTAGTAAACTTACTTTGTATCTCAGAGCGAATATACTCAGTTTCAATTGAATAGATATCTGCCCACGCATTTTGATATATAGTTAATGCTAACTCTAAGACTCGTTTAATGATTTGTTGTTCAGTATGAGTAAACTCACGATCTTCTGTTGCAACCTTATTTGTACGTCCATCCCCACCAAATAATGTATCAACCACAATAAACACTAATTCAGGTGAAAACGAAAATAAAGCAGAGCCTCTTAAAGGATTAAGATGTACTAAATTTAAATGATATGTTGATGAAATATCGGAAAAATATTTAAAGTTTTGTGTTTCAATTGGAGATGCAATCACATCAGTATTGCGGCGTAACAGATTAAATAAACTTATTCTGAACTGGCGAGCAAAACGTTCATTAATAATTTCTAATGCGGTTAAACGTTCAGGAACAAAGCTATGTTTGACCGATAAATCGTAAGGTTTAACATCGGCTTTTTTGCCTGATGGTAATGATACAACATTTGTATCAGTAACGTTATCTTTAGTGGCAATTGAGCTTCCTGATACAGGGTTAGTATTCTTGTTGCCATTAATGTCGGTTATCGGTTCACGCTTATCAGACATAACAATCACCGTATAATAAAATCAGTAAAGAGAACTTCATCGATTTTTACTGAGTGTTTGATATCATATTGGCGTGATAACGTATTTTTTATCTGTTCTTGTAATTCAAATTTACCCGTTTCTTGTTTTAATTTACTAACATATTGTTTAGATAATAAAAAAAGGATATCGCTTCTAACTTCAGGTAAATATTCTAATAATGCGGTTTTTTGGTCTTCATCGGCAACACGCAATACCATACCAACATAAAGAATTTTATTAATATCACCATTATCTTCTGATGCAGGTAATGAGACAGTAAATGGTTTTAAGGTTAAAAAAACCGGCGATACGATAGTTATTTCATCTTGCTTTTTAGTCTTGGTTTTTGGTTGATTTTGGAACCATAAATAAGCAGCTGCACTTAATGCTAACAGCGTGATGAGAATAAGTATTAAGTTCAAAATATTCACTTTCTTTGGAGTAGTTGGCATATTTATTCTTATCCCAATAAAAAATTTATAACCATTAAATGGTAATAATGATAAGAATAATAAATCAAACATGTAAAATTGATTTGAAGAATAGGCAATAAAAATATTACCTATTTAACGTTTTCAATTTATTTTTAAGGTACTAAACAGACAATAAATCACAAACTATCTTTTAAGCAAATACGCTCAAACCTGACTTAACAATATGTTTTTCGTTGTTTGACTGCTCAGTAATTTTGTCTACCGTGCTTGATACAACGGTATTCGATTGTTGACGATGATTATTTTGATGATGCATCGCTGATTGCTCGCCATCACTCATCATCGAAAAATCACTTATATCAGTTTGTTGTAAGGTAAAACCTTGTTCTTGTAATGAAGTTCGTAAAAATGGTATTGCAGATTCTAACAACCCTTTTACCATATTATGTGCAGCCATCATATGAAGATTGATATTATCATCGGTCATATCAAGTTTAATATGTAACGAACCTAATTCTTGAGGATGTAATTTAATTTCGGCAGTTTGCATTCCCTGACGGTTAAACATCACAATGTGCTGAGTTAACGATTTTTGCCATTGCGCTACATCAACAGGCATAGATAGATCCATTGTATAAGGCGTTACAGTCGAATTCGCTGATGATAACAAGTTCGGTTCATTGGTCATCGGTGACAAAGACGAAGCTTGATGGATAGGCGTTATTACATCGTTACCCCCTAAATTCATAGCAAAATCAGTTTGCGGAGAGGTCACTTTTGGCATCACATCACTAATACTTGATAAGTTATTTGATGAATTAAATAAATAATTACTCGTATCATGGTTAATTTCAGTATTTTTATGGTTGATAAGTGCGGTGTCAGCTCGACGTTTTGCTTCAAATAATGACATAAAATTATTTTGTTGCGTTATCGAGTGAATGACACTCCTTTCATCATGAATAAATTCGTTGGCTGGCTCACTGTCTAATGGATTTGTCGATAGATTTGTCGGTAGATTAGTCAATAAGTTGGCTTCTAATATTTCAGAATTTATCTTATTTGTTGGCAATGAAGATGGGTTGGTAGGTATATCCCTATTGTCTACACTGTTTACCGCTGTCGAACTGATAATAGCCAATTTTTCCTGATCGAAATACTCAACAGCAACGGGATAACCGCCAATAATTAACTCATCATCCTTAGCGTTATTATCATCAAGTTCCTCATTATCAATATCGTTGGATTTGATTTGAGTTGGCTTATTAGCAGGTTGACTATACTGTTCACTCAGTAACAATAACTGCTCAAACAGATTACTATCATTATCAATGGTATCTTTAGTAACAACCTCTGATTGATGCGCTGGCATTAAGTTTAAATTACCAATCAAATTAATACTCACTCAATATCCTCCTTGCTAATTGCTGCTGGGCAAATTCATCGGTCAGTTTTTGTTGTAAACGGTTTTGCTGTTGTAAATATTTGTTATATTGCTTACTTAACAATGTTGTATAGGTGTTCAAACTTTTTTGTGATTGATTAAGCTGGTTAGTAATCTGCTTTTGTTTGATATCTAAGGTTAATAACAGTTTTTTTTGCTGCTCTATCCCTTGCTCAATTGTGGCAATAAAAGCATTAAAATTATTTAATTCATAGCCTTTTATGCCATCAGATAAGGCATCATTCAGTTTTTGTTGATACTCAGCATAGTAATCATTTAAGACATTGAGTTGTGACTGTGCTTTATCCTGATTCTCATTTGCTTTTTTTAACTTAAGTAAATTATCGTCAACCGATTTTTGCGCTAATTTTTTTAATGTTGTAAAAGCTAATTGTGAAGGATTTTCATTCATGAGTACTTTCCTAACCGATTAATGTTGACTCACAATCGCGGCTAATTGTTGGCACGCCTCTTCATATCCACAATGTTCGTAAATACCTTGTTGCAAAAATTTTTGCATGGCTGGATATAAATTTATCGCCTTATCTAGCAAAGGATCAGTACCTGCCACATAGGCGCCAACATTAATTAAATCGCGATTACGTTGAAAACTGGAAAATAGCTGTTTAAATAAGCGTGATTTCTTTTCATCTTCAGTAGCGGTAAGTTCGGTCATTACTCGACTAATGGATGCTTCAATATCAATAGCGGGATAGTGGCCTGACTCAGCAAGCGCACGCGACAAAACAATATGCCCATCTAATATTGCCCTAGCCGAATCAGCTATCGGATCTTGTTGATCATCGCCTTCGGTTAAAACCGTATAAAAAGCAGTAATGGCCCCTTTACCATGTTCGTCATTGCCTGCCCTTTCAACAAGAGCCGGTAATTTTGCAAATACAGAAGGTGGATATCCTTTGGTGGCTGGTGGTTCACCGATTGCTAAGGCAATTTCTCGTTGCGCCATAGCGTAGCGAGTCAAAGAATCCATGATTAATAAAACATTAAAACCCTGATCGCGAAAACTTTCAGCAATTCTTGTTGCATAGGCAGCGCCTTGCAAACGTAATAATGGTGATACATCGGCTGGTGCAGCGACCACAACAGCACGGGCTAAACCCTCTTCACCTAAAATATTTTCGATAAAATCTTTAACTTCTCGTCCACGTTCACCAATCAAGCCCACTACAATAATATCGGCTTGTGTATAACGAGCCATCATACCGAGTAAAACACTCTTACCGACACCCGAGCCAGCAAATAGCCCCATTCGTTGGCCTTGTCCGACAGTTAATAATGCGTTGATGGCTCTGACCCCAACATCCAGAACTTGATGAATCGGGGTGCGATTTAAAGGATTGAGTGTTTTATTGACTAAACCAGCATATTCAACATGTTCTGGTAGTGGCTTACCATCTAACGGTTTACCCATGGCATCAACGACTCGACCTAATAACGCCATACCGACGGGTAATAATTTATGGCTAAAATGCGCTAAATCATATTGTAAAGTATAAACTCGAGCACCTAATAAAATGCCATCGGTTGCCTCAAATGGCATCAAAAATAAAGTTTGCCCATTGAATCCAACCACTTCACACTCGACCGCATCAAGTTGACCATTAGATTGTCGCTCAACAAAACAGTTTGAACCTAATGGTAATTTTAACCCCACAGCTTCAAGCACTAATCCCGATGCTTTGACTAATCGTCCATATTGGCGAATTAAGGATAAAGATTGAAGTTTCTGCGTAGCTTGGCTAATTTTGTTGATCCATTGCGATGAGTAAGTCATATTAATGCTCACCTTTCATGTAAACAATCGGACATAATTTGCCAATGATTGTCAACATTGGTATCAATTTCATTGGTATCTGTAAAAATTTTACAGCCACCACTTTCAATATTAGGATCGGCGATAAATTGCCAATGGTATTGTTTAATTTCTTCACTTATTATTGGCTCTAACCACAACAGATCATCAGGGTTAAGATGCAATAAAATCGGTTCGGATAACATCGAACACTGTTCAATAAGCATTTGTATCGTAAAGACCAGCTGCTTTTGTTTGACTTTAGAAAGAGTGCCAACGGTTTTTTGTGCAGCAACCAATGCTAAATCAATTAATTTGGGGACGATTAACTCATCAATATCATTAATTGACTGCTGAAAATTGCGTATTAAATCAGTGATGTTCTCTACTGCTTTTAACTTTTCATCGCTAAGTTGCTGCTCTATCTGTTGACGTCCTTCTTGCTGTCCAAGCGCAAATCCCTGTTCATAACCAGAGTGTTTACCCACATCAAAACCTTCCGTTTGACCTAATGTGAACCCTTCTTGATAAGCTTGTGCTTTAACTTCTTGCTTTAACTGCTCAAGTGTTTCTTGGTCAACATCAGGTTCTTTATTCGATTCAATTAACTCTAATTCCTGTTCAGGCTGGCAAATTTCACTTTCTTGGGTACTGTCGTTGGTACTGAGTTGTGATAACGTTGCCGAAGTTAAATCCTGAAAAATAAGTGGTTTCCAGTTCAATCTACGGGATTGATTATACATACTCATCATCACCACGACTCAAGATAACTTCACCACTTTCCGCTAAGCGACGCGCAATAACCAAAATTTTCTTCTGTTCAGTTTCAACTTGCGATAGGCGCACAGGAGGTCTGTTTTCCAGATCTTCACGTAAAATAGAGGCGGCACGTTGTGACATATTACTTAATAACTTATCACGTAATGCGACTGATGCGCCTTTCAAAGCAATAATTAATGTTTCATTATCAACATCTCTAAGTAGACGTTGGATACTTCTGTCATCAACTTCAATGAGATTTTCAAATAAGAACATTTCATCAATAATTTTTTGAGCAAGTTCGTGGTCATAATCACGTAACGCATTGATAACAAGCTCTTCTTGATGAGATTTCATTAAGTTAATAATTTCTGCTGCGGTACGAATGCCACCCATATTATTCAGTTTAAGATTTTGACCATGTAATAATGTAGATAATGATGTCGATAAAACTTGTAGCGCTGATGGTTCGACACCTCCAAAAGTTGCAATACGTAACATGACATCATTACGTAATTCGTCATCAAACAGATTTAAAACTTCAGCAGCTAAATCCCGATTCAGATGAATTAAAATAGTAGCAATAATTTGTGGGTGCTCTTTTTTAACCAGATCAACTGCTCGTGCAGCATCAACAAAATTAAGCATTTCAAGACCATCGGTGGCTTCTTCTCGATCAGTTTCTAACAACTCATCAAGTAAACGTTCGGTTTTTTCACTACCAATGGATTTTTCGAGTACTGAACGTAAATAACCATCGGCATCGGTAGTTAAAACGGCACAATTTTCAAGTGTAAATTGACATTCATTAAGAATACTTTTCAATTGCTCTTGCGAAAGCTGTGGTAAAGACATCATTGCACTACTGATATGTTGTACTTCTTTAGGGTTAAGATATTGCATCACTTTGGCAGCAAGATCTTCACCCAATACCATCATTACTGTAGCGGCTTTTTGAGTTTCACTTAAATTCATTATTCTGTGTCCCTCTTATTCATCCAACCACGAATAATTAATGCCATTACCCGAGGCTCTTTCTCGACAATTTTTCTAATATATTGTTGTTGTTGCATATTATCTTCAAACATTTTCTGCTGCTGTTTACTGTGCGCTTTATAATCTAATTTCTCATCTAGCGTTGCTTGAGCATCCGTCGATTTATTATTAACACTTAAGAAATGTCTTTGTAGTTTCAGCCATACTGAACGCAATACTTTTCGCCAGATAATCCAAATGATTAAAATATAGATTAAATATTTACCGCCTGTTTTGATAGAATCATAAAATTCAGACGTTTTCCAAAACGCGATACCACTCTCTTCATCAAACTCTTGATCTGTAAATTTTAAATTGGCAACAGTCAAACTATCACCACGTAATTGGGAAAAACCCATCGCTTGACGAGCTAATAATTCAATGTCGTTTAATTCATTACTATCAAGTTTTACCCATTGTTCGGTTGGAAGTGATAATTTATTTTCATCATCACTCTCATTTGTCTCATTATTCTCTGATTCATTGGTCACAAGCTTATAGTTAACTAGTACTGCAACCGATAAACGTTTAATGCGCCCTTCAGGTATTTTGCTGTGTACAACTTGCCGATTCACTTCATAATTTAAAGTATTATTGGATTGCCAGTTGCTCGGCTGCTGCTTATCGGCAATATCGTTGGATTCCTTGTCTTCATCAATAGGGGCACTTGATGTAGGTACAGGTTGATTAGATAACGCACCTGGCACACCACCTATGCCATAACTATTAATTGATTGCCGATTTTCCGTTAACTGTTTACTGCGAATAGTTTGCTTGGCAATATCACTGTTAGGATCATAAATTTCTGAAGTCGATTCTTGTCGGCTAAAATCAACCTCAGCATTCACTTGCACCCGAACATTATTTTTACCCAAAATAGGGATAATAATTTTTTCAACGCGCTCACGAACACTGTTTTCAATGCGTTCACTAAATTCTAATTGCGCCACATTGGCATTTCGGTCACGATAATTTTCACCGGTTAATAGATGACCATGTTGATCAATAATCGTAACTTTATCGGCCTGTAATTCGGGTACACTACTTGAAATTAAATGAATAATGGCATCAATTTGCCCTTGTGATAGACTGCGACCAGGTAATAACGTTAATGCCACAGATGCGGAAGGAAACTTTCGTTCTCGGACAAATAATGATGGTTTAGGCATCGCCAAATGCACTCTAGCATCATTAATGCTACTTATAATTGATATTGTTCTGGATAATTCGCCCTCCAAAGCACGTTGGTAATTAACCTGTTCATTGAATTGACTCATACCAAAACTTTCTTTATCGAGTAATTCAAAGCCAACAGCACCACCTTTAGGCAATCCTTGTTGAGCAATACGCAAACGCGTATCATAAACTTTATCTTCAGGAATTAAGATGGTCGATCCCGACGATGAAAATTTATAGGGGATATTCATCTTATCGAGCTGGCTGATAATCTCGCCACCATCTTTATCATTTAAATTACTAAATAAAACACTATAAGAGTCATCTTTAACCCATAAATAGATGATACTGATAATAGCAATAGCAATAACAGCTGCAATTGACCCTGCCATTTTGGCATTGTGTTTTATTTGGTTAATAAAAGGTAATTTATTTAATATTGATTCACCTTTACCGTCGACTGTTTGGCTAGCCATAAAAATCCTAATGCTAAGCTGATTAGATTAATTCTAGGCTCTATTATCTTTGTATTAATAAAAATCAATAGCTAAAAAAACACAGCATTTTCCCCTTACTTATGCCATTTAGTTTTTGCCTTGTATGATAAATTGCACAGTAAAGTGACAAAATGAAAATTACCAAGCCGTTATGACAACGATCAATACATTAAATACAAATGAACTTACAAATTTAAATGCACCCTATGCCACAAAGCCTCAATTAACCGATGAGAATAACTTTATCAATGAGTTAAAAACCGCATTGGATAACATTAGCCAATTACAAATACAAGCCAATCATTCAGCTAAAGCGTTTGAAATGGGAGAACCAAATGTTTCTCTAAATGAAGTAATGGTTAATATGCAAAAATCTTCAGTTTCGTTACAATTTGGTATTCAAGTTCGAAATAAATTAGTTTCAGCATATCAAGAAATCATGAATATGAATGTTTAAACCATTATCGGATAGCTAATCATCTACTAGATGATGGTATTTTGGTTTAAAAAATATGATTAATTAACTGCCAATTTTTATAGTAAATTGGCTTAACCTCACCACTATTGTTGCAACAACGACTAATCAATCGCTCTCCTTTTAAATTTTTATTATTTGAAAAAATTAAGATTATTAATTTTTAACACCATGCAAGTTATTACATACAATCGGCATGGTAAAGTTTGCCATTTAGTTTTACATTAATAAATAGTCTGGATCAAGTTAAGACTCAGGTGATCAGTTTCCCGGCAATCTTTTCAACGGGCAATACCACTTATAAACTTTATAACGCGTGTTTATTTATTGGCAAGATATGTTTATAAACAGAACTAAGGTCTGAAGATTTTGAAAATGGAGATCTAAAATAGACAATCAATCCTAATGATCCTTTAGGAAATTTATTCGTTTGTGAATATACCTATAGCAACCCCAGAAGTTATCCAGTGCTTGATGCAAAAGGTGCACGTTATTGCGAAATGAGGGAGTCGCCATTGCAAGCACAGTGTATGCTTTAAAGATGTAAAATTAATCAATAAAAAGTTTGAGGAAAGGTGCTTTTTATATGTTAAAAACCCTTTTCCTCAATTACGTTTAGTTAATTACTAACTTAATAAATAAGGTCAAGGGTATTTAGTTACTTATACTAGGTTGGCAACTTTTTGATAACTGCCTATTTTAGTTTGATAATCAACTTGTTCGCCAATAAGCTTGCTCAGTTCACTACGCCGCACATGCATTAATTGGACTAATTGCTGATGAGTGCTAATGATATTGTTGAAATACATTTTCATAATATCTTGCTGTTGTGTAGACATATTTTCAATAACAGGCAAACCTTCATTTAGTTTAACATCCTCCGTTAATTGATGATATTTGGCTTGCCAACTGATTAAAGATTCCCAATCTTCTTTTTGACTATCAATTAGCATTTGTCCAACAATATAATTAAGTTGCTCATATTGTTCTAATAATAAATTAGTATTCAAAGCCAATACTCCCACTATGCTATCTCTCGCCAAGCTTGAGCAATATTATCAAGCAAATCAAAACAGGTTTGCAGTTTTTCCCTATCATTATGTAAGTTAGCTAAAACCAATTGCTGGCTAATGTAGTGATAAAGCTGATCTAAGTTTTCGGCAATTTCACCACCCTGCTCTAAATTAAGACAACTTTTAAGCCCATTATCAATGATATTAATTGCTTTGGAAATGGCTTTTCCTTTACCTGCAATATCACCTTTCTGTATATATAAATCAGCGAGTCGAATAGCATTAAGCGCACCGTCAAATAACAAAACAATAAGCTGATGTGGTGATGCCTGACTGACACTGGTTTCTAAATTAACTTGTTTATAAGCTTGAGATCCCATTTTATACATTGTTATGCCTTATTTTTTTAAATTCGCCATCATTTCAAATTGGGTAGTAAGGTAATTACTCATACCATTTAATTGATTGATTAATATATCTAGTTTGGTAAATTGCACCCGATAACGCTCGATCGTTTGGTCAATGGAGTTATTAACTTGATCATAACGTTTATCTAATGATTTTAACGTTGAATTTAAACCATTCGTTGCAGTATCAATCATGCCATCACTATCAATAAAGCTACTAACTTTGGCAAACACTTCGTTAGCAATGCCTGTTGTTTCACCATCGCCTGTAAATAAAATGGCTACTGCTTCACTGTTTTCTTTAAGGGCTTTTTCCAATTCGTTTTCTTTAATCACCAACTTGCCGTTGCTATCCATATTGATACCAATTTGTGATAGTACCGATAATTCACCTGCTTGACCTTTCGAAAATATAGAGCGAATACTTTGATCAATATTACGTAGTGTGGAATCTCCAATCAGTGGTCCATTATTACTATTTAATTCATCTGAATTGGCATCGCTGGCAGTAAATTGCGTTAAAGTTGATATGGTTGATTGCAATTGATTGAATGCATCCACCCACTCTTTAAGTGCCTCTTGCGTTTTTTCATTATCCGCCGCGATAGTTAAATTTTGTGAGGTGGTTGTGACCGCTTTTAACGTGATATCAACACCCGGAATAACATCTTTAACAGTATTTGATGCACTATTAACTGTAATACCATTGAAACTAAATTTGGCATCTTGCGCTTTAGCGACTTCACTCATTGCCGATGAATCAGCTTGATTAATATCAAAGCCAATGAGTGAATTAAGCTTATCATCATCGGATGAAACAGAAGTAATGGTTTGTTGCTCACCGGTTTCTTTTGATGTAATAACTAACTGATAACTATCCTTTCCTGAACGCACAATGGTTGCATTTACGGTTGATTCACTGGTTGAACCATCTTCATTAACCACTTTTGCTTGATTGATCGCATTGGCAATCGACTCTAACGACGTCTCATCTTTGGATAAAGTAACATTTAACTTTTGGCCATTGGCTTGTTCAATGGTAAGTGTTCGAGTTTCATTATCATTGCCGAGCGCTGCATTTTTATCGTTTACCGCATTAGTTGCAACGCTATGTGCACGAGCAAGTTGTTCAACACTAACGGAGTAATTACCTAATTGAGCATTACTTCTGACATTAGTCGTAAAATAATTGTCATTACCTGATACGGTACGACCATGAAAAATTTCTTTTTTTTGCAATTTGGCTGTCGCATTATTAAATGTGGATAACGCACTTTTTAACTTGCCAAAACCACTAATCTTATTATTTATTGCTTTTTGCTGCGCTTTTATTGGGGTAAGACGATTTTTTTCAACGGCTTCTAATTGATCTAATACTTCATTTAAATCAATACCAGAACCAATTCCTAAAATACTCATTGCCATGATTAATTATCCTAATATAAATTCTTTCATCACTTGTTTTATCGACCAATGTAATAAAAAGTTTAGTATTGAGAATAAATTCACAGGTTAAAAGTAACAATCTGAGATTGTTTAATGCAGTAGGATATATTTTATAAAAACAATATTTACATAACTAATTGAAAAATAAAAATAATATCATTTATTTTTAAAAAAATTTTTTTAAAACCAATATTCGTGGAAAAAAATACTAAAGTTTCTTTTTTTAAAACCGATAACTAAAGTATCAGCAAACATATTGAATAACTCTCTTCAATATCGTGTTGATCAAACTTATTATATTAAAGGAGATAAAAATGGCACAGGTAATTAATACCAATAGTATGTCTTTAATGGCAAGAAATAATCTAAATCATTCTCAAAGCGTTCTTGGAACTGCAATTGAGCGTTTATCATCTGGTATGCGTATCAACAGTGCTAAAGATGATGCTGCAGGTCAAGCAATTGCTAACCGTTTTTCTTCAAGTATTCGTGGTTTAACTCAAGCAGCACGTAATGCAAATGACGGTATCTCAATTGCACAAACAACTGAAGGTGCATTAAACGAAATCAACAATAACGTACAACGTATTCGTGAGCTAACTGTTCAAGCAGCAAACGGTACTAACTCTGAAAGCGATCTTGCATCAATTCAAAATGAAATCGATCAACGTTTACAAGAGATCGACCGTGTATCTGCACAAACTGACTTTAATGGTACTAAAGTATTATCTGAAGATAAAACGCTTAACATTCAAGTAGGTGCAAATGATGGTGAAATCATTGCTATCAACTTGAAACAAATTGACAGTGAAAAATTAGGTTTAAATGGTTTCAATGTATCAGATGCGCCAACTGCTGATCCATTAAAAACAATTGATGCGGCATTATCAACAATTGATGAATTACGTGGTGAGCTTGGTGCGGTACAAAATCGTTTTGAGTCAACTGTAAATAACATCAACAATACTGTAAATAACCTAAGTTCAGCACGCAGCCGTATTGAAGATGCAGATTACGCGGAAGAAGTATCTAATATGACTCGCGGTCAAATCTTACAACAAGCAGGTACTTCAGTATTAGCACAAGCAAATCAAGTACCTCAATCTGTACTTTCTCTACTACAATAGAGTATACAATTAGAATTTATGGTCACTCTAATTTGTACTGTAGCAATAATGGTATTTTTTAATACCATTATTGTTAAAAAAGTTAATTACCTATTTTTTTCATCTTATTCTAGCCATTAATTCAATCAATTAGCGTGATAATATTCGTTAGCATTTTTTTATATTGGTTCAGAAAATGAGTGATAGCCTGTATAACTCTCAAGGTATAGTGAATCAAATTGATTGGCAACAGTATATCTATTTAGTTCGTAATGAAGCACTTAAATTAGCGGTTCGTTTGCCAACCACAATTGAACTTGATGACTTATTACAAGTCGGTTATATCGGTTTGCTAGAGACCATAAAGCGGTATGATGCTTCCCAAGGTTATTCTTTTACCACATTTGCCATTCCTAGAATAAAAGGCGCTATGCTAGATGAACTGCGTAGTCGAGATTGGTTACCAAGACAAACGCGGAAAAAAATTAAAGATGTGACAAATGCAATTAATGAGTTAGAAAAAAAACTAGGTGTACCTCCTAATGACCATCAGATAGCGGAATATTTGCAATTATCGATTACTGAATATCACAAAGTATTATTAGATTCAAATTACAGTCAGATATTTTCCTATGATGAAATACAAAAAAAATTAGGCGATAACATCGACACATTAATTGAATCAGGCTCTGATAATAACCCTTTTTCTTCAATCATTAATGATGAAATTCGCAATATTATGATTCAACAGATTGATAAATTACCTGAAAAAGAAAAAATGGTTTTAGCACTTTATTATCAAGAAGAGCTGAATTTAAAAGAGATTGGTAACGTGATGAATATTAGTGAGTCTCGTGTAAGTCAGTTACATAGTCAAGCAATTAAACGAATACAAAGTAAGATTACCTTATAAAAACAGAATTAAAAGAGAAAAGCGCAGAAAAATAATTCGAAAATAAATTGATATGATTTTTTTATTGACGTTTTTCATTTAAAAATGTAATTTTAAGTATAAAAAAATTATTGTTGTTTTATTTTATCAATTATTCGTTTTTTTATACGGATATAAATATGGATGGGTGATTAAATTGGGAAATATATTAGATGATGATATTTTGAAATCTATACACCACTTGAATCTTTCAACACTCTTGTTAAGTCAAAAGATGCTTGAAAAAGATAAAGCGATGGCAATGTATCGATTAGGTATTGATGAAGAAACAGCCGATATACTCAGCAGTTTAAATACGTCGCAAATGTTAGTTTTATCCGAAACCAATCAATTAACATTTCAATTGCGATTTGAAAACGCAGAAATGATGAAGAAACTCACAGAAGACTCGCGCATAAGTGATATAAAACAAATGCATACGGGCATACTTTTATCAAGTTTACTTTTAGATTCATTAAATAAGTAGTGGAAAGGAATCAGGATGAAAGATACAAGTATCATTCAAAAATATAAGGAAGTTCAATTAGCTACCCGATTAATTTCACTTGGTGCAAGAATTCAAATGCTAGAAAGTGAAACAAATTTAAGTCGAGGTAAACTAATAAAACTGTATAAAGAAATTCAAGGCTGTCCTCCTCCTAAAGGTTTATTACCGTTCTCCACTACATGGTTTATGACTTGGGAACCCAATATTCACTCTAGTATATTTTACAATGCTTACCGTTTTTTGGTGAAACATGGCACAAAGCCCGGTATTCAAACAATTTTAAAAGCCTACCAACTTTATTTAGAACAATGTTCATTCTCACATGAAAACAAACCCGTCTTAGGAATAACTCGTGCTTGGATTTTAGTCAAATTTGTTGAAAGTAATGTCATGCAACAATCCTGTTGTAAAGAGTGTCATGGACGATTTATCACCCATGCTTACCAGCCATACAACAGTTTTATTTGCAGTTTATGTCAGCCACCATCAAGAGCGGAAAAGAATAATAAAACCCCTAAAGAAAACCATGAAAAGTGTTTGCAGGTACTATCAATACCTAGTGGTTTTAATTCAGCAATTGCTAGAAAAATGACAGTTTGAAATTAATAGTAGAAACATAAATTATGGAGAAAAAGGAAATCCAATGCTAATAATTATAGGTTATATTGTTGTTATCGCTTCTGCACTACTTGGTTATGTTTTAAGTGGTGGTTATTTAGCAGTTCTTTTTCAACCATTAGAGTTTCTAATTATTGGAGGAACAGCAATCGGGGCTTTTATTGTCAGCAATGAAAAGAAAGTAATTAAATCGACACTTAAAGCATTAGGTCAATTGTTTAAATCATCCAAATATAATAAAACACTTTATCTAACACTGATTAATTTAATGTACACCATTCTTACCCAAATTCGACAAAATGGTACATTATCTATTGAATCTGATATTGATAATCCAAAAGAAAGTGAATTATTTAAAAAATATCCGCTTATTTTAGCCAATCCTCAAATCTGCGACTTTATCACTGATTATTTGCGATTAATGATTAGTGGCAACATGAATGTATTTGAAATTGAAGCACTGATGAATGAGGAGATTGAGACTTATATTCACGAATTAGAAAAACCTGCGGATGCAATTTCAGCTGTTGGAGATGGATTACCTGCTTTTGGTATTGTGGCTGCGGTTATGGGGGTTATCAATACGTTAGCACAAGCCGACAGACCTGCGAGCGAATTGGGAGAACTTATTGCACATGCCATGGTAGGAACTTTTCTAGGTATTTTGCTTGCTTATGGATTTGTCTCACCACTAGCGGCGTTATTAAAGCAAAGAAACGCCGGTGTGATCAAAACGCTGGAGTGTACCAAAGTCATACTGATTGCAAGTATGCACGACTATGCTCCGCAAATTTGCATTGAATTTGGACGAAAAACGTTATTTTCTCATGAAAGACCATCTTTCTTTGAATTAGAAAAATATATCCAAGACGTAAAAGATAAAAATGCCAACTCAAATGAAAATAATAAATAATGAAAGAGAACTCTGTAAGAATAATCACTAAGAAAAAATCCGGACATGGTGGTAGTCACCATGGTGGTTCGTGGAAAATCGCTTATGCTGACTTTATGACAGCGATGATGGCACTTTTTTTGGTCATGTGGTTAATTTCCAAAGCGAGTCCGCAAGAATTACAAGGTATTGCAGAATATTTTAGAACACCTCTTATTTTAGGGCAAAATGGCGGTAAAAACCTAAGTGATAGTGAAAGTCCTATTCCAGGTGGTGGTGACGATGTTATTAAAAACTTAGGTGAAGAAACAAATACGCTTCCAAACCAAAGCCTAACAGAATCTGAATCTAAACAACTTGAAAGATTAGAGCTTATAAAAACAGCTCAAAAAATCTATGAAGTGTTTGAAATCGATCCGAGGTTAAAAAATTTAGCGGCCAACCTGATTATTGAATTAACTGAATTGGGATTACGGATTCAAATTCTAGCAACGGATGACAACCCCATGTTTGAAGTAGGAAGTGCCGTTATTCATTCTGACATGCAACACATTTTACATGCACTTGCACCCATTTTAAATTCTTTGCCAAACAAAATGACATTATCTGGTCACACCGATGAGCGTCAATATGTAACGGGTGATCGAGGGTATAGTAACTGGGAGCTATCGGCTGATAGAGCTAATTCATCAAGAAGGGAACTTATTGCTGGCGGATTAGATTCTGGCAAGATTATTCGCATTATTGCTCTTGCCGATACAGTTAGTTTAAATAATAAAAATTACAGCAAAGATGCTAATCGTCGTATTAGTATTTTAATTTTGAATAAGTCGGCACAACAATATATTGAAGATGAAAATACGATGACGGGAATAGATTTTTTAAAACAAGCAAAACCAATTAAATCAGAGTAATACCAATAAAAACAATTTAATTGTATACGCTAAAAAAATTAAAATCTAAAAAAATCCAATTTTATCTAAAAATAACTAAAGTTTTACGATTTTAGACCGATATAAAAGATAACCTTTTAAGTTAATAATTTGGTTATTAACTGAAATTATATTTAGGAGCTATTATGTCAAATTCATTGATGAATACAGGTATTAGTGGATTAAATGCAGCACAAAATATGCTTAATGTGATAAGTAATAACATTAGTAATGCACATACCGTTGGTTATAATCGTCAGCAGCAAATTTTGCGGCAAGCAAATGGCACTAAATATAATTATGGATTTGTTGGTAATGGTGTATCAGTATCATCCGTTAATCGAGCGTATAATAGTTTTGTGGTAGGGCAATTACGCCAATCACAGTCACAAAATGGTTCGATAAAAGCTTATTACAACGAATTATCAAAAGTCGATAATTTATTAGCTGAAAATGAAAACAGTATTTCTTCACAATTAAATAATCTGTTTACTAGTTTAAATAAACTCTCCTCTAATGCAGGTAACGCTGCTTCGAAACAGACTGTCATTAATGATCTCAGCTCTTTAGTAAGTAAATTCAATAAAACAGAGTTAAATTTAAAAAATCAGATTGCCAATATCAATACTGAAATTGTTAATAACGTTGATACGATTAACTCATACACAAAACAAATTGCTGACCTTAATCAAAAAATTGCAAGATTACAGGCAGTAAGTGGTGGACTTGAACCAAATGCACTACTTGATGAACGAGATCAATTGGTTAATGAATTAAGCGAAATGATCGGAATAACGGTTACCGAACAAAATGGAGAATATAATATTTCGCTTCCTAATGGTTTAAGTCTAGTACAAGGATCTTCGGCAACTCAATTATCGGTACAACCGTCTAAAGATGATCCTGCTTTAAATACGATTATTTACACGCATAATTCTGGCGCAACTCAAGAACTAACAAGCCAAAATATTGCGTCAGGCCGGTTAAATGGATTATTAAATTTTCGTGATGGACCACTCCTTGAAGCACTCAATCAGCTCGGTTTAATTGCCTTAAATTTAGCTGAGCGTTTTAATGAAGTACATATGTCAGGTGTTGATATTAATGGCGATGCTGGTGAAAAATTATTTGATTATCAGTCTCCTAGCAGTATTGCTAACACCAAAAATCAAGGTAATGCTACGGCTAAAATCAATTACAACAAAGTAACAGATGTAAAAGCGTCTGATTATAAAATTGAGTTCAATGGTAGTGACTGGGTCGTAACCAGATTATCAGATAGTAAACAAATTACACCACAAGTTGAAGATGGTAAGTTATTATTTGATGGATTATCTATTGAAATAGATGGCAATCCAGTTGCAGGCGATAGCTTTTTACTTAAACCTGTTGCCGATGTAGCATCATCATTACAGCTATTAGTGAAAGATGTGAATAAATTCGCAACAGGCATTAATGACGATGAAAATGGTAATGGTGACAACCGTAATGTTGCTAAATTACTTGATATTCAAAACGAAAAATTAATTAACGGTACAAAAACCTTAAATAGTGCTTATAACGCGTTGGTCAGTTATGTGGGAAGTGAAACACAAACCGCTAAAATTTCAGCGCAATCGAGTCAAAATATTACCCAAGAAATTTATGAGCAAAATCAATCGATCTCGGGTGTGAATATTGAAGAAGAATATATTTCAATGCAAGTTTACATGCAGTATTACCAAGCTAATGCAAAGATTATTGATGCTGCAACGACAATATTCGACACCATTTTAGGTTTGGCTAAATGATAAAAGGATGAAAATATGCGTGTTAGTACTAATTCAATGTATCAAAAAAATTTAAATAGTATTTTAGATACCAATAATAAATGGCAAAAATCAGGATTACATTTAGCAACCGGAAAAAAAATCTTATCGCCGTCGGATGATCCAATGGGTTCATCACAAGCGTTAATATTAAAACATTCCCAATCAAGAAATAATCAGTTTCAAGCTGCACGTGAAAGTGCTAATAACTCGTTAAGTCGCCAAGATACCATACTAAAAGAAGCAAATACCGTTATCCAATCGATTCAAGAAACATTAGTTTATGCAGGTAATGAAACGCTAAACGATGAAAACAGAGTTGATTTAGCCAATAAACTACAAGGATTAAAAGATCAGTTAATATCCTTAGCCAATGCCAAAGACACGAATGGGAATTATCTGTTTGCGGGTAACAAAAATGACACGCCTCCTTTTGTTGTCGATGAAAATGGCAAAGTTAATTATGTCGGTGGCTCAACAACCATTAACATATTTATTGATGAAACACGTGAAGTAGCAATGAGTTTTACTGGTGAGCAAATTTTTATGACCGGTGCCAATAATGCTGTTGAAAGTAATATTTTTGCCAGCATTGATTATGCGCTTGAAGCATTACAAATTGATTTAGATGACAACGATCCTGATTCGATTGCGCAATTTAGAGAGGGGCTATCCAAAGCCAGCCAAGGAATCGATAACTCGTTTGAAAACATATCAACCGTGAGATCATCGGGCGGTAATGTACTGGCAGAGGTCGAAAGATTAACAGCCCTTGGTAAGACCTTGGACATCGATTTTGAAATGCAAATTAGTCAAATCGAAGATGTAGATTGGTATGAAGCTATTTCAGACTATGTGATGTTACAAGCAAATTTACAAGCGGCACAATATACCTTTATGAATATGCAAAACATGTCGTTATTTCAAATGAAATAGCGGATTGTCACAAAACTTCATTTATACAAAAACGTTAATACATTATAGTTAACAATATACATAAAAAAACAGGAGGCAAAAGCCTCCTGCTCATTAATTTCTTTAAGTTAAAATCAATTTTTTCCGATACTATTTAAAAGCAATTTGTCTAAAACCCGATAGCGATTTAGGCGGTATACTTTTAGCAATTGTCTCAATACGATTGATAATTTGAATCAGTTTTTCACTATAGTTCGGATCGGTTGCATAATTAGCATCTTGTAATGCTTTAGCGGCTGTTCTTGCGTCGGGCGCATTAACCACTGCACGATAACGTGGATTTTTAGTGAGTAAATTAAGGTAATCCGTTATTGCATGTTGTTTACTATTATAGACTCTAAAATCATCTTGAATTTTAACGCTATTGTTATTTAAAAATTCTTGTGTTGTTAAACGAGTAGAACTGTCTTTCCATGATGGTGACGCTTTGATACCAAAATAGTTATGACTTGGCTGATTATCGGCTGTTTTTATCTGTTTTTTACCCCATCCTGTTTCTAATGCAGCTTGAGCAATAATAACTTCATAAGGAATACCTGAAGCTTTAGCAGCTTTTTTAGCTGGTTCAAACCATTCAACCACAAATTGCGTAATATGATCTTGATCAGAATGATTAGTGGGTAATGATAATTGGTTGACGTCAGCATTCGTTAAATTATTGGCTTTATGTTGCTGATAGAGCAATTGACCTAATGCCGCTGGCGATAGATTTGATGAATTACCACTAAATAGAGATTGTGCTAATTGCAGATTAGTTTGATTATTATTTGCTTGAGATTGCGCATTAATATTAACCGCAGAATGAGGCTGATTCGTTAATTGTTTGGCAATAATATTGGCAAGCCCAAGGCCTTTTCCTGATGTTTGCTGAGCAATTTGCTGATCAAACATAGAGGTAAAAAGTTGCATGGCAGATTGATTAAATAAACCACCATTCGGAACGGCCTTGCGCATAGATTGCATCATCATATTAACGAATAATGTTTCAAACTGATCCGCAACTTGTTTAATGCTTTCATTTGAACCACTAACGGCATCACGTCTTAATTGGTTAATGCTTGAAAAATCATAAGCAAAACGGTTAATGGACTGATTAACTAAATTTTTCATATTAATAATTCTGTTTTAAATCGTCTCCAGTGCGGCGTGTAAACAACCTGCCGTTTTTAATGCTTCAAGTATGGACATTAACTCCGTAGGATTTGCACCCAATAAATTAAGTGAATGAATAACTCGGTTTAAGTCGGTACCTGAAGCCAAATTATGCAGTGCACCACCCTCTTGTTCAATGCTCACTTCCTCATCCGGAACAACGACAGTTGTTCCGGATGTCAATGGCGTATTAGGTTGACTCACTTTTAATTTGTTATTGACTACAACCGATAAATTACCATGAGCAACAGCACAATTGTCTAATTTAACTTTTTGATTCATCACCACAACGCCAGTACGTGTATTTAACACCACTTTAGCTGAAATGGGTGTATTACCAATTTCAAGATTTTGTATGCGTGACAATAACTGTACGCGCGCCTGATTATCCTTAGGCATTGTTACCGTGACGGTAGTACCGTCCATCGCAACTGCTGTGTTTTTTTGTAACTTATTAATTGCCTCAGATATTTTTAAGGCTCGGGTAAAATCAAATTGATTAAGGTGTAAATGAATTACATCTTGTTCATCTAAACGAATAGCAAGCTCACGTTCGATTGTCGCACCATTAGGAATGGTCGCCCCTGCTGTTTGATTAACACTGACACTTGAACCCTTGCTACTTGCTCCCATTCCACCCACAAATAAATTACCTTGAGCAATAGCATAAACTTGATTATCGGTGCCTTTTAGTGGTGTCATAATTAATGTACCGCCACGCAAACTTTTAGCATTCCCTAAAGAAGACACCACAACATCAATTTGTTGCCCAACTCGTGCATAAGAAGGTAATTTGGCGGTCACCATTACTGCTGCCACATTTTTTAATTGCATGTTACTGCCTGATGGCACCGTTATCCCCAATTGCGATAACATATTCGTGATACTTTGAATAGTGAAAGGCGTTTGTGAAGTTTGATCGCCTGTGCCATCAAGTCCAACCACAATACCATAGCCTACTAAGGCGTTTTCTCTTACCCCTTGAATAGTAACAAGATCACGAATAGGTTCAGCGTAACAAACTGGAGTGATCAATAAAGTCATACCGATAAAATTGATAAAAATGCGTAACTTATTTAGCATAATGATACTCATTAAAATGGTGAAAAATTTAAAAATAGGCGCTGTAACCAGCCCATAGTTTGCGCTTCATCTATGTAGCCATTACCGACATATTCAATACGGGCATCCGCAACTTGTGTTGAAATAACAGTATTATTACCACTGATGGTTCTTGGATTCACTACACCAGAAAACCTTATGAATTCGGTGCCTTGATTAATCGCAATCTGTTTCTCTCCAATAACTTTCAAGTTGCCATTAATCATGACGTTTTGCACAGTAACAGTGATTGTGCCGCTAAAGGTATTTTTAGCATTCGCACCGCCTGATCCTTTAAAGTCATTACTGCCCGAGATATCTGTATCGGCTTTACCTCGACCAACAAGTCCATCTAAAAAGTGAGGAACGGTCTTTACCCCGACATTTAACGCACCATTACGACCGGCATTAACTGATGAGCTTTTGCTGGCGCTAACATTTTCTTGTAAGACAATTGTTAATACATCACCAATGTTGCGTGGACGACGATCTTCAAACATCGGTTGATAACCAAAACTAGTCGGTTGGGCTGCCTGATAGATCGAACCGCTGGTATTGACGATATCAGGCATTTTTGGCACGATGCTGGTTTCACCCTCAACCAATGCTTTTTTAGGCAACTGTGCACAACTTAAAAGAAAAAACGCCATGAGAATATAAAGATATTTCACTATATTTATCATGTTATTATCTTTAAAGTTGGTTTAAACGTTGTAGCATTTGGTCCGATGCAGAAATGGCTTTACTGTTAATTTCGTAAGCACGTTGTACTTGAATCATATTAACTAACTCTTCTGCAACATTAACGTTAGACGTTTCGGTATAACCTTGATACAGCAAACCAGCTCCATTTAGTCCTGGAGTGTTTTCCGTTGGTGCACCTGAACTTTCGGTTTCTAAATACAGATTTTCACCCATACTTTCTAGACCAGTATCGTTAATAAACGTATGTAAGGTTAACTGCCCAACTTGTACTTGTGTTGATTGGTTGGCTAATGTCACATTGACCACACCATCGCGTGCAACTGTCATTTTGATAGCATTGGATGGAATGTTGATAGTAGGCTGAATTTCATAACCTGCTGCGGTAACCAATTGACCATTTTGATTGACTTGAAACGCACCATTACGCGTATAAGCTTGAGTACCATCAGGTAATAAAACTTGGAAAAAACCTTGTCCATTAATGGCCACATCACTGCTATTATCCGTTGCTTCTAAATTACCTTGGCTATGAATACGTTCGGTTGCAACAGGACGAACGCCCGTACCAATTTGCAAACCAGAGGGTAATGTTGTTTGCTCAGATGATTGCGCTCCTGGTTGGCGAACAGTTTGATAAAGTAGATCTTCAAATACCGCTCTCTGACGTTTAAAACCACTGGTACTCACGTTGGCTAAATTGTTAGAGATAATATCCATATTCATCTGTTGGGCGGTTAATCCCGTTTTAGCAATCCATAATGATTTAATCATTGCTATTCCTTCCTATGTAAGTGATAAAATTTGATTGGCTTTTTGAGCATTTTCATCAGCAGTCGTGATTTCTTTCATTTGCATTTCAAATTGGCGAGCATGAGAGATTAAATCCACCATAGCGGTAACAGGATTCACATTACTGCCTTCTAATACCCCTGACATTAATTGGGCTTTTGGATTATCTGGCATTACTGCGCCACGCTCATTTTGTGTTGCTTGCGTTAAATGAAAAAAACCATCATCGCCACGCTCAATTTCTTGTGGCAAAAGATGGACTTTTTTTATTTTACCGACTTGAGCTATCGTGGTCGGTTTATTACCTGCACCTAAAGCAGAAACTGTACCATCACTACTAATACTCACTTGAGATTGTTGTGGTACGGTTAAAACACCATTATCACCTATTAATGGATGGCCTTGAATATAAAGCCCCCCGTTTTCATCAATCTCAATTGCACCATTACGGGTATAACCCTCACGACCATCGGCTAACTGAACAGCAAGCCAATCGTCTTGAGATAGGGCGACATCTAAGTTTCGCCCTGTATAATTAAATGCCCCCATTGTTGAATCGTAGGTTGGTGTGGTTGCAGCAACCATCGTTCGTGTCGGCATATCATTGCCAACTATTGGCACGGCTTTCATTGCAGTTAATTGAGCACGAAATCCCACCGTTGATACATTTGCCAGATTATGTGAGGTAACCGCCTGCTGATTAAGAGTTTGGCTTGCGCCCGACATTGCAGTATAAATAACCCGATCCATAAATAATCCTTAAACTAACGCAAATTAACCAATGTATTAAGTATTTGGTCTTGAGTTTTAATGGTTTGTGAATTCGATTGATAATTACGTTGAGCCACAATCATATTGACCAGTTCTTGACTCATATCAACATTAGACGATTCAACCGCACCACTGGCTAGTGAACCAAACGTCCCACTATTGGCGGAACCTAATACTTCTGCTCCAGAATTAAGCGTTGATCGCCAGTTATTATTGCCCGCTGATTCTAATCCATTGACATTAGCAAAATCAGCCATGGCAATTTGACCTAATAACATGGTTTGTTGGTTAGAATAAATACCATAAATTGTGCCATCATCATTAATACTATAGCCAACTAAATCACCTGCCGCATAACCATCAACGATAGGCGTTTTAACACTACCGAGTTCTTTACCCATATTTTGTTGAGTACTGCTTGCTAATGACAATGTAAAAGTATTATCCGCTGAACCATTTAGACCATTAAGATTGATCGTCATTTCTGGATCACTGATTAATTTGCCAGATGAGTCAAATTCCATTTTTCCTAATGTCTGAAGAGTTGCATTAGGATCGCTGCTATCAAGATAATGAACATCCCATTGGTTATCTGCGGTTTTAACATAGAAAAGCTGAACATTACGTTGATTACCTAAGGAATCATAAGTTGTAATGGTGGTTGAATAATTAAATGTATCCGCATCGGTTGCATTAATCGGTTGTTTTTCTGGGACTTTACTATTTGAATTTAAATTCGTTTGCAAAGAAGCCTTACTGGTTGCTGATGCATTTAACATCTCTTGCGAAATTTTTAATGGTCCCGGTGCCGCACCTTGTTGGATTTGTGGTGGCGTACCTGTTGCTAAATAGCCCGTTAATTTCAATCCATCGGCAGATACAATATTACGCTCAGCATCTAATTGGAACTGACCATTACGGGTATAATAGATTTGACCGCTGCTATCGACTAATCGAAAAAATCCATTACCGGAAATGGCAACATCTAAACTATTATTGGTTGAGGTTGTCGTGCCATCATTAAAATTTTGCAGAACCGATGCAACTTTAACGCCCATTCCAACTTTTGAGCCAGCATAGATATCAGCAAATGAGATACTGGCACTTTTAAAGCCAACTGTTGCAGAATTGGCAATATTATTACCAATAACATCTAATTGTTTTGAAGCGGCATTCATACCACTAATTGCTTGAGAAAACCCCATATGAACTTATTCCCCTTTAAAGAATTTGACGCACTTCGTCAATACTAATTGAACCCAGTATCCCTAAATCTAGTAATACTTTATTGTTAACTTTGCTGTTAATTACTCCGTATACAACTGAGTAAGATAATGGTGTTGATGATACTTTTTGCCCATCGTAGCTGGCATTAATCGAAAACGTGTAGCTACCGTCTGGCGCCTTAGTTCCATCGTTAAGCTCACCATCCCAAGTAAAAGAGCTGACCCCAGCAGGAATTGAACCTAAATCGACCTCACGCACAACATTGCCGTTTTCATCTTTTATAGTAACAACCACTGAATCAGCATCACGCATAAGTTCAAAGCCAAATGGTGTGGTAACGGTCTCTTTTTCTGTTTCTGACCCTTCGACTGCCGATGTGGCAACCAAAATTTTATTACCGGGAACCATGACACCTTTACCAATCATATTACTTGCATTGACCGATAGACTGTCGTCAATTTGACCAGAAACCATACCCAAAGTCGTATTCAGTCGTTCAATACCCGCTAATGTATTGATTTGAGCAAGTTGTGAGGTTAGCTGGCTGTTGTCCATTGGATTGGTGGGATCTTGATTCTTCATTTGGGCAATAAGTAATGTTAAAAAATTATCTTGTAATTCCTGACTAGAGTTCCCATCAGATGTCCCTTTTCTCACTGGACTGGTCATATTTGATGATTCTGACACTGCTACATTAGAAATACCCATGAATTACGTTCCTCTATTGCCCTAAAGTAAGGGTTTTTAGCATTAAACTTTTTGCTGTATTAATCACTTCTACATTTGCTTGATAGCTACGAGATGCGGATATGGTATTGACCATTTCTGCCACAACATCAACATTTGGTTTTTTAATGTAACCTTTCTCGTCTGCTAAAGGATGATTCGGTTCATAAACTAAATTCATTGGTGCAGGATCTTCAATCACCTGTGATACCTTTACGCCTGCTACGCTATTTTGGTAACCCTTATCATCAACTTGAAAAATCACTTGTTTAGCTCGATAAGCTTGACCTGAAGTACTGGTAATACTATCGGCATTGGCTAAATTGCTGGCACTGACATTCATACGTTGGGTCTGCGCCATTAGTGCTGAACCGGAAATGGTAAAAATAGAAAAACTCATCACAATTATCCTTGCTGTAATACTGACATCACATTTTTAAATTGTTCACTTAAAAAAGTAAGGTTACTTTGATAGTGAATACTATTATCTATAAACGCTGTACGCTCTTGATCCATCTCTACCGTGTTACCATCCGCTGAAGCTTGATAAGGTATTCGATACAGTAGATTTTGATTGATAGTCATTGAATTTGACACTTGAATATGATGATTAGAGGTAGTACGAAGTGCGATATTATTAGCATTACTTTGATTTTTTAAGGCGTTATTTAATTCTGTCTTAAAATCAATATCTCGAGCTTGATAATTAGGTGTATCACTATTAGCTATATTGGCCGCTAATATATTTTGCCGTGTTTCACGCACATTGAGTGCCTGACTGTGAAAATGAACCCAGTTATCCAATTTATCAAACATAAAATCACCCTAATTTTTTTTGATAAAAAAGATTTTAAGTGAAGCTAAAAAAAATCATCCTACAAATAACGGTTAAAATTGTCCTTATTTCAACATTCAGACTTTTCATGCATAAAGTAGAATTTACTTCATAAATAATTTAGAAAAAATAAGAATGATTACAATTGTGAAATTAATAATCGGTATGTTTATGCTATTTAGCTGCCCTATCGTGTTAGCTAACCCGCTTAGCAAACAGGTTAAAGATCTCATCGCGCAGCAATTTAACCATAAACCAGAAGCGATAACCATTGGCTATGCCAAAGATATTCCTAAATTAAATTGTGACACCCCCACCTTATCTTTACTTAATAAAAATAAGCCATGGGGCAATATGACCATCAGTGTGCAATGTGAAAATAAAAAAAGGTTTATGCAAATTTATGTTGCCGTTAGCGGACATTATCTTATTGCTAAACAACCTATAACGGCAGGCTCTGTTATCACTGAAGATTTGCTAGATTTAAAATTTGGTTGGTTAGATAAACTCCCCTCTTCAGTGATTTTAAATAAATCTGATGCCATTAATCATATTGCTTCACGCAATATCAATCAGAATGAAACCATAAAAACGGCAATACTCCAAAAAATTTGGCTGGTTAAAGTCGGTCAAATGGTTAAGGTTATTATTGATGGCGAAGATTACCAAGTAACGACAAATGGTAAAGCGCTCAATAATGCCATATTAGACGATAAAATCAGTGTTAAACTTAGTTCCGGTAATATTGTTGAGGGGATATTAACAAACCAAGGTGTAATAATTTTCAACAAAAAATACTAATGATTTTTCTATTATTGCCGATAATAGGACTAAACAAATTATATAAAAACGTAAATATGATTAAAGGTACTTTATGAGCATTGATGCAACAAAATCTATTACCGCCATATCAGGACTTATTAGTCGTGATGCAATTACTGAGCAACAAAAAAATCAGACAGCGGTAATACCTGCCCAAAATGATACCAAAGTAAGTGCTAATGTGAACCTATCACAAAATGCAAGGACACTATTACGCACGACCAGCAATGATATTGACGTAAAAAAAATAGAAAAAATAAAACAAGCCATTGCCGATGGTTCATTAGTGATTGATTCACAAAAAATTGCTAAAGAACTCATTGAGCAAATACTACAAAACATTGAAAAATAATGAAAATTTAAGGAATGCAAACATGTTAGAATTAGAGGATATTTTAAATAACGTAACAAAAATGTTACAAACTCTCTCTGAAATTCTGCAAACAGAACAACAAATACTAATTGATAATAAGTTAATCAATCAATTACCTGATATTATCGATAGAAAAAGTCAGTTACTTATTGAGTTAAAATTATTGGATGAAAAACGAGTTAAATTAAGCCAAAAACTGAATATGCAACCACCTTATAGTGAAAATCCAACGGTTGCTGCTCAATGGCAATCAATTACCGATACCACCAAGTTATTGGCAAACATTAATCGTGATAATGGTTTGATTATTGAAAATCGTATGAACATGACAGAACAATCAATTAATTATCTTAAAAATTTAAATAATCCAGCAGTTTATACAAATAATGGCTATCAGCAAACCGAAGTTATTTCATCTAAAAGAGCGAAAGTTTAAAATTAGAAGAAACAAACTATTGATATTGAAAACCATTAAACGAGATAAATACCCCATAAATCATCGCCTTTTCAAAGCAATAATTCTTAAGTAATAAGTTCATACTGTTAACATGCAAAAACGCGTTTAACAGTATAATTTTATTTTCGCCATGGCTAATGATAGTGATCTAGATAAAAGCGAACAACCCACGGATAGCAAAATAAAAAAGGCTAAGGAAAAGGGGCAAATACCACGATCTCGAGAATTAACTTCGCTGTTTATTCTGTTAATCGGTATTTCACTACTTTTAGTAATCGGACCTTATACCATTAATCAATTGATCACCATTATAAAAATGGCGATCAAAGTATCACACTCACCAAAAGATGACTCATTAACCATTTTATATTTAGTTAATTTGGTTACAGCGGGTATTTGGTCTATTGTGCCCATTCTCATAGGGTTGGCCATTACAGCCATATTTGCTCCCCTTGCTATCGGGGGATTACTTTTTAGCCTGCAATCAATTAAACCAAATTTTTCAAAACTTAACCCTATTGCTGGGTTTGGTCGGCTATTTAGCATTAGAATTTTTTCGGAACTACTTAAAAGCGTACTTAAAGTTATATTGATTGCAACAACGGTTGCCCTATTTTTGTTGCATTATTTTCCAAATATACTTTCCTTGCCCAATATGTATTTAAATAATGCATTAACCAATGCAATACAGTTAATCATTATTTGTGGAATATTAAGTGTATTATCTTTAATACCAATGGTGGGATTTGATATTTTTTATCAAATTTGGAGTAATTTAAAAAAATTAAAAATGTCCAAACAAGAGATAAAAGATGAGTTTAAAGAACAAGAAGGTGATCCGCAAATAAAAGGACGCATTCGACAAATGCAACAAGCGATAGCCAGACGTCGAATGATGAAAGATGTCACTAAAGCCAATGTTATCGTAACTAACCCAACCCACTACGCTGTTGCCCTGCAATATGATGAAAAAATCATGGCAGCACCAAAATTATTGGCGAAAGGTACAGATAAAATTGCGCAACGTATTAAAGAAATAGCAAGCGAACATAATATTCCTTTATTAGAAGCACCGCCATTAGCTCGTGCTTTATATCATCATGGTGAAATTGGCGAAACGATTCCAACCGAGCTCTATACTGCTGTCGCACAAATTTTAGCTTGGGTTTATCAGTTAAAACGTTGGCATAAATATGGTGGTGACAAACCATTAGCGCCGAATAATTTACCTGTACCTGAATCGCTATCCAAAAATAAATAACAGTAATTACTAATTTTATGATTAAATCAAAGCTACAGACATTATTATCATTTAATAATTTAAAAAACGGTCAATATCAAATTTTAGCAGGGCCAATACTCATATTATTGATTCTGTCGATGATGGTATTACCTTTGCCAGCATTTATTTTAGATCTCTTTTTTACATTTAATATTGCCTTATCCATTATTATTTTAATTGTAGCTTTATTCACTAAAAGAGTACTTGATTTTGCGGCATTTCCAACGGTTTTATTATTTGCTACTTTATTGCGCTTATCGCTTAATGTTGCCTCGACGCGAGTAGTATTATTAAAAGGTCATACGGGGAGTGATGCCGCAGGGCGAGTGATTGAAGCGTTCGGCCATTTTTTAGTTGGCGGAAATTTTGCAATTGGTATCGTGGTCTTTATTATTCTGGTCATCATTAACTTCATGGTTATTACCAAAGGTGCGGGGCGAATTGCTGAAGTGGGCGCTCGCTTTGCATTAGATGGTATGCCGGGTAAACAAATGGCCATTGATGCGGATCTTAATGCTGGGTTAATCGGTGAAGATGAAGCTAAAGCACGAAGAGCAGAAGTGACCCAAGAAGCAGACTTTTACGGCTCAATGGATGGTGCCAGTAAATTTGTTCGTGGTGATGCTATTGCGGGTTTGCTCATTATGGCAATTACCATTATTGGTGGCTTATTAGTCGGTGTTATGCAACATGGCATGACCTTTGCTGATGCAAGCCACACTTATGTGTTATTAACAATTGGTGATGGCTTAGTTGCACAAATCCCATCATTAATTATTTCAACCGCAGCAGGTGTTATTGTAACTCGAGTCAGCTCACAAGATAGCATCAGTGAGCAAATGCTTAACCAGCTATTTAATAGCCCTAAAGTATTAATTTTAACAGCGGTTGTAATTGGTTTACTTGGATTGATTCCGGGCATGCCCAATATTGTATTTTTAATGTTCACAGGTTTTTTAACCGTACTGGCATGGTGGCTAAACAAACATAAAAGTGCTGAACCGCAAAACACCACAAAAGCCACAGAGATGCCCGCTACTGCACCAGCAAATTTAGAGGCAACGTGGTCAGATGTAAATATTGAAGATATTTTAGCTATGGAAGTCGGATACGGACTTATCCCAATGGTCGATCAAACACAGAACGGCGAATTATTAGGTAAAATTCGTAGTTTACGCAAAAAATTTGCTCAAACACTCGGCTTTTTACCGCCTCAAGTGCATATTCGCGATAATCTTTCATTAGCGCCTTATCAATATAAAATCTTTATCAAAGGCGGTGAGATTGGCAAAGGTGAAATTGTTAATAACAAATGGTTAGCCATTAATCCCGGTAATGTAACTGAAACCATTAAAGGCACACCAACTACCGAACCTGCTTTTGGATTACCTGCTATTTGGATCGATAAAAATGATAAAGAAAATGCGCAGATATTAGGTTATACCGTTGTTGATACCAGTACCATGATTGCAACGCACTTTAATCACTTGTTACAACAATTTGCGAGCGATTTACTTGGTCGATTAGAAACGCAAGAACTACTCGATCGAATTAAGCAAGAAGTACCGAAACTTGTTGAAGATTTTATTCCGGGCGTTATAACCTTAACAACGTTTCATAAAATATTGCAAAATTTGATTGCTGAAAAAGTCTCTATTCGTGATATGCGCACCATTATAGAAACCATTTGTGAACATGCACCCAATCAGAATGATGCTTACCAATTACTTAGCATGATCAGAATTGCTTTAGGACGCGTCATTACACAACAATGGTTTTCTGATAGTGAGCAAATCAATGTGATCTGTTTAAATATCAATTTAGAACGATTGTTATTGCAAACGCTACAAAATACCAGTAATTTCGAGCCCGGGTTAGCAGAACATCTCATTCAACAACTACAACAAGCTCTTCATCAACAAGAAGCAATTGGTGCTCCGCCTGTTTTATTGGTTAATCACTCATTACGAGCAATGCTTGCACAATTTTTAAGACCTAATTTTCCTCAATTAGCGGTATTGTCAAATTTAGAAATTCCGAATAATCGAGAGATCAAAGTAACCTGTCAAATTGGCAGCGAAACGTAATATAAAATAGGACATTTAAAGAGCAGTCTTGCTTGCCATTTTAAACTCTCTATCTCTTTTCAAAGATGGTCCCTTTTTTGAAAAGAGATTGCTTAAACGCGTATTTGGTTAATAAGATATAACTTATTCCACCAACAAAAAAACCGACAACCCACGATAAACTCACCTCATAAAATGCCGCTGCAGAACCAATCAGCATCGCTAAAATAGCAACAGGGTTATAACCTGCAAACTGACCTTTATTATCGTATAAGGCATTTATATTAATTTGTTGACGACGTAATAGATAATATTCCACCAATAATATCGCAACAATGGGGCCCAAAAATGCGGAGTAAATGAGAATAAATAACCCTAATCCTTGTGCTGATGTATCTTGCACTAAAATCCAAGGGAAAGAAGCGATCGCTAATAACCCGGTAATGGTTACCGCCAATTTATAATTGGCTTTAGTTAACAGAGTAATCACATAGGCTGGAGGAATAATGTTAGCGACAATATTTACCGCAATGGTGCCTAACACAATAAAAGTTGATACGACCAGAGTGATATAGGCATTATCGACCACAATTGCAAAGGCTTTCACTGGATTGGAGTTACCTGTGACAGATGCCAACATCACCCCAATCGTAATAATAAATCCATAAGCAATAAAAATCGGTAGAAAATAGAGTAATCCTCGTTTACGATTGCTAAAGCCTGATTTAAGTTCTCGAGAATAATCGGCCGCACTAAGAAAAATTGCGGCATAGTTGCCTAAAAACATCATAATAAAACCATAAAAAGGCAGTCCCCAAGTTCCTTCAGGTTTTACCCATTTATCTATAATAATAGCTTGATGATTATTGAGTAATAGAATAAAGACATAAATTAATGCACAAATAATAACCACGGAAATTAAGGTTTCAACCCACTTTATGGCATGGAATCCATAGAGCGAGAGGGCGATTTGGAAAAACTGCAAAATAAGAAAACAGATAAATACCTGATTAAATTCGCCATTAGACAATATTTTGATAATCTCATTAAGCGCTGTTGCGCCAATCCAGCTTTGAAAGCCATACCAGACAATAGCAGGAATACCACGCAGCAACGATGAGATAATGGCTCCTTTTATTCCAAATGACATTCGCAGTTGCACGACATAAGGAATTCCAGTGCGATACCCTAACCGATCATTAAAGACAAAAATTGTGGTAATAATTAATATTGCTATGAATGTTGCAACGAAAGTTTGAAAAATATTCATCGTAGCAACGCCCGCAACGACCAAGCTTGCACCTAAAGTCATATTACCCAAATTCATACCATCACCGATCCACATAAACGCATAGGTAAAACAATTCATGGTTCGATCTTTGTTGTCTTTAGGTAGTAATGATCTGTCAATGGTTAGTGAATCAGATGATGACTGCTTTGTGTGATTTTTCATAATCCTATCCCTTAATTACCTGAATTTTTTTATTATGTCTTTATGATTAACGGCGAATAAATGTCCCTCTTGGCGTTAAATCAATACCAGAATCAATCTGATAAATGGTCTTTCCTCGTAACAATGTTTGAATGACTTGTGCACCAATTTGCCTACCCACATAAGGACTAAATTTATTGCGATATTCAAGATCTTGTTCTTTTAATACATAGTGTGAACGAGGTTTTATAAAGATGAGATCGGCATCTTTACCAACTTGAATAGATCCCTTAGTAGGTAAGTTGTATCGTTCAGCTGGATTTTTAGCGATGATATCGGCAAACTGCTTTAATGACATCCCACGTTTTTGTACCGCTTCATCAAAAAAGATATCCACATTATTTTGAACACCAGAAATTCCGCCCCAAGCATCAAACGCATTGGTTTTATTTTTTAAGTCATAAGTACAAGGTGAATGGTCAGATACGGCGGTAATAATGTGTCCAGCAAAAAGGTATTTCCATAATCCGTCTTGAGCTTGCTGATCGCGGATTGGCGGTGAACATTTCGCAATAGGTCCAATCGCATCTAATTGATCGGTACTGAAATAGAGGTAATGGATACACGTTTCACACGTCACATTCACGCCTTCTTGACGAGCTTTGATCACCTCCTCAACCCCTTCGGGGCAAGCCACATGGCAAATGTGAATCGGGCAACCCGTTTGCTTAGCAAAAAAGATGGCTCGACGAATGGCTTCGACTTCAGTAAATACCGGACGAGTTGCTACATATTGTGATAATTTGCTTTCCCCTCGTGCTTTGGCTTGTTGCCCTAATATATCTGTAATGGCAGCATTTTCTGCATGGATAGCAAGCACTTTACCTGTCTTAGCAATTTGGCGCATCCCTTCCCACAATGCATAATCATTTACATTAGCAAAATCACCGTCAAGATTTGGATCGCCACAGGTCGCCATAAAGCATTTAAAGGCAGCGACCCCTTCTGCAACTTGCTCGGCAATACCATTATTGGTTAAATTGTAAGGAACTAAGCCACCATAAGAAGCAACATCGACATAAAGTTTTCCGTCTCCAGCAGCATATTTTTGACGAAGTGTTTCACCGCTCGTTGTAGCAGGAAGTTGATTAAGTGGCATTTCAACAAAGGTGGTAACCCCCCCTTTTGCACATGCTTTGGTTCCTGTGACATAGCCTTCCCATTCATGACGAACGCCACCAGGTTCACTAATATGCACATGAACATCGACCATACCAGGACTAACAATTAAACCATGAGCATCAATAATTTGATCGGCTTGCCCTAAATCAGGGCCAATAGCTGCAATTTTGCCGTTTTTTATGGCAATGTCGGTATGTGTTTCACCAGATTCGAGAATGACTATTCCATTTTTTATGATTAAATCGTATTGCATAACAGTTTTCCCTAATTAAATAACAATAAATCAGAAACAGTACAATTAATACAATTATGAAAGATTAATAAGAATATGAATGCAATTAACATGCCAATGGATCAAACATTAAGCATCACGATTACGGCTTGATAATTCCAATGAGTGATGCACTAAAATGATCCAACGACGGGGAGCAATATTATTCTTTGCTACATTTTTGGAAATTAGAATAGATAAAAGTCATCAAAAACTTTTGATATGTGCGGATTAAATTAATCGCCTTACATATAACATAGCGATTTGATTATAGACTATCTCAATGTAAGGCTTAATAAATAAATTATTCAGCAACAACCGTAAAACGTTGTTTAGTATGTTTAGCATTTTCAGCTTCATCAACCATAGCGATGGCATAATCAGCATAGCTAATTTGGCTCTTACCTTGACTGTTAACCATAAACTGCTCACCACCAGCGGTATAATGACCTGTTCTTGCACCATCAGCAACAAATTCAATCGCTGGGCTTAAGTATGTCCAGTTAACATTGTCACATTTTTTAAGTTCATCTAACGCTTTCGCCATATTCGTTGCTAACGGTTTAAACTCTTCAGGGAATTCTGGAGTATCAACTAAACGAATAGAAAGTTCTGGATTGACATATAAACTACCTGCACCACCGACAACTAATAATCGGTTAGGTTTACCACTTAAAATATCAGTAAGATGTTTTAAGCTCGTCTGATGTAAAGGTAGTGATTCAGGTGTCCAAGTAGCAAAAGCATCAACAATAACATCAAAAGGTTTTAAATCATCATAGGTTAAATCAAACAGATCTTTAACCAACACATCAGCTTTAGGATCAACTTTAGCATCGGCTTTACGGACAATTGCAGTGACTGCATGACCACGGCTAAGCGCTTCTTTAACGATTAATGAACCTGATTTACCATTTGCACCAATTACAGCTATTTTCATTATTTACTCCTGTCATATTATTTAAGCTAGTATTCAATTTGATTCTAATATTGTCTTATAAACAAAAAAGTCTTTTGCTTAGTGAATGTTTTTAGATTAATATTCAAAGTATCTATTGTAAAGTAGGTACCGCTATGTAACATAGTATCTATCAAGAAACTATTATTGAATTTAAAGGAATTATTAGTAATGTCATTAAATGAAAAATTACCACCTTGCCCTGTTGAAACGACATTAATGTTAATGGGTGACAAATGGAAAGTCCTAATTGTTCGAGATTTACTCACTGGCACAAAACGCTTTGGTGAATTAAAAAAATCACTAAACGGTATATCACAAAAAGTCCTCACTTCACATTTACGCATTATGGAAAAAAATGGCTTAATCACCCGCAAAGTGTATCCTCAAGTGCCACCTAAAGTGGAATATACCTTAACTGAGGTTGGACAGAGCCTTAAGCAAGTACATGATGCGATGTTAGATTGGGGAAGTGTCTATAAATTAAAATATAGTGCGAGAACTAGCATAGCTTAATCTAAATTAGAAAAGGGTATATTTACCCTTTTTTAAATAAATATGATTATCTATCCAATATTTGGCAGCCAAAATAAAACTGATTTGGATTTAGCTCTGGCATTAGATTTTTATCACGACCAATAATTATCGTATTTGCAAAAGGGTCTTCTATCGTTGGCAATGCGGTTTCTTTATAATACTCACCAATTAGAGTATCTTTTAAGTTATTTGGAATAATTTTGGTATCGATAGACTTAGCAAGTTCATCCATATTACCTTTAGCTATAGCTAAAAAGAGTGAGCCACTATTTCCCCAATATTTAATTTTTTAAACAGTTAGGTTCTTGGCTTTGGCTGGTTGTGTAAAGTAACACTCTAAATAAATAAGCCCATCTTCATCTAAATTTTTGACAGCAATATTATGCTGTTTAAACTTTTGTACTATCTGTATCTCTGGCTCTCTACCATTAATAGCATCGGCTAAAGATAATCAAGTATTTTCAAATTGAGATTCTATGGTGTGATCTTTTTTCATAGCTGACACTGATGTTGATAAATTTAAGGTAAACAGCATGCTAGCTACAAATAAAAATGGCCATTGCATTTTTTACTTTTAATAACGTAAATAACGTTGATCAATAATGATTCATTGAGCAAATCTAATTTTTTAAATGATAGCTATCAAGAGAATAATTAATTTCAGTATGAAAAATACTAATGTAATAATTAAATATATTATTAGAAATAACATTGAGTGTTTTAATTAAAAATGATATACAACAATATATTATTTTTGTTTTCTGTATGAGGGATGAAGTCGTTTTTGCAAACACTTAATAGACATCAATATCGCTATTTTCTTCAATCTATATTACTATGATTTAATTGATTTTCGTATAATGATGTGATTATGAATGAGTTTTCTAACCATTTAACCATTAAAGATATTGCCAAATTGAGTGGCGTGAGCAAGTCAACTGTTTCACGGGTTATTAATCATGATCCTATGGTTAAAGAGACCACCCGTAATAAAGTAATGGCCATCGTTGAGCAGTATCAATTTACGCCATCTAAGTCGGCAAGAGCAATGCGAGGTTATGGAAACAAAGTGATAGGCATTGTTGTTACTCGCCTTGATTCAATGTCAGAAAATCAAGCTGTCCGCACAATGTTACCTATCTTATACCAGTCTGGCTACGATCCTATTATCATTGAAAGTCAATTCAGCGTTGATAAAGTTGAAGAACATTTAACCATGTTAAAAGAGAAGCAAGCAGATGGCGTAATTATTTTTGCTTTTACCGGGCTTGAACCTTCATTATTATCATTCTGGAAAAGTAAAAGTGTCATAATGGCAAGATCGTATCCTGATTTTACCTGTGTTTGCTATGATGATATTGGAGCAGTCACAACGTTACTTGAATATTTACACCAATCAAAGCACCATCAAAAAATCGGTTTTATTGGTATTGAGCAACATGACCAAACAACCGGTGCACTACGTTATCAAGCTTATATGGATTATTGCCAGCAAAATCAAATCAGCCCAAATGCCTATTTAGGCAATTTAAGTTATCGTTCTGGCTATGAACTCGCACAATCAATTTTATCACACGCCCCCACAGCCATAATTTGTGCCACTGATGCCATCGCATTGGGCTTGAACAAATATTTACACCAGAATCAATTAGAACATATTACTGTGGCGAGCATTGGCAATAGTGAGCTACTTAATTTTCTTTTTCCTAATACGCTGACGGTTGAGCTTGGTTTTGATAAAGCTGGAACCTATGCAGCTAAAGAATTACTCTGTATGTTACAAAATAGCGCATTAGCTAAAACCATAACCGTGCCATCCAGATTAATTTTTCAAGAATAAAATAATCCGTTAAAATTCTTTAAGTTAAATAAAAATTTGTGAGTTCAATCACAAATAGGGAACGTTCCCATTTATTATTAATCAAATTCAATTTATGCTTAATAAATATTAAAAAATAGCCAAACTATTGATAGAGCAAAAGCTAATGTTCTAATAACAAGGAGACTTTTATGGCTAAAGATTCAAAAAACCTAACCGAAGCGATAACAAAACTTATCGATTTAATAGGAGGAAAAGAGAATGTTGCCAGTGTTACCCACTGTTTAACACGATTACGGTTTGCTTTGGTCGATCCCAAAGCAGCGAATGTGGATGCCATTGAAGAACTCCCTTTTGTGAAAGGTTGTTTTAACAATGCTGGGCAATTTCAAGTCATTATTGGTACCAACGTTGATAGCTATTACAAATCGTTAATTCAGCAATTAAATTTAGATGAGGCAAGCAAAGAACAAACAAAAGTTGCAGCTAAAAAGAATATGTCTTTCTTTGAAAGATTTATTTCTAATCTTGCTGAGATATTTGTACCACTATTACCAGCGCTAATTGCTGGCGGTTTATTGCTTGGATTGCGTAACATTATTGGTGAAATGCCAACCATTGATGATAAGCCTCTTATTCAAACTTATGCTTGGTTAGTGCCTATCTATAATATTCTTTGGCTACCTTGTGAAGCTATTTTCCACTTCTTACCGGTAGCAATTTGCTGGTCTACGGTGAAAAAAATGGGTGGATCACCTATTTTAGGAATTGTATTAGGCATCACATTAGTTTCACCACAACTGATGAATGCTTATGATCTTGGTAGCAAAATACCTGAAGTCTGGGATTTTGGTTGGTTTAGCATTGAAAAGGTTGGTTATCAAGCGCAAGTGATCCCCTCTATTTTTGCTGGTTTAGCATTAGGCTGGATTGAAACCCGTTTACGCAAAATCGTACCTGATTATTTGACGTTAGTGATTGTGCCAATTGTTGCATTATTGCTTTCTGTCTTTTTAGCTCACTTCTTGTTAGGTCCTTTCGGTCGTATGTTAGGTAATGGTATCGCCTACATCGTTAAATATTTAATGACGGGTGATTATGCTTTCATTGGCTCGGCTATTTTTGGATTCTTCTATTCACCACTCGTGATTACAGGCATTCATCATACCACTTTAGCTATCGATATGCAGATGACTGAAAGTATAGGTGGAACACCGATTTGGCCGATTATCGCCTTATCCAATATTGCTCAAGCATCTGCTGTCGTGGGTATTATTTTAGTGAGTAAAAAACATAACGAACGGGAAGTTTCAGTTCCAGCGGCGATTTCCGCTTATTTAGGGGTAACTGAACCGGCAATGTATGGTATTAACTTACGCTATAAATTCCCGATGTTATGTGCCATGATTGGCGCGGCTTTGTCTGGATTGATTTGTGGTTTATTCGGGGTGTTATCTAATGGTATCGGTGTCGGTGGCTTACCGGGTATTTTATCAATAAAACCGATATATTGGTCAATTTATGCCTTAGCAATGCTTGTAGCGATTGTCGTGCCAATCTTGTTAACGGCAACCGTTTATAAAATAAAACTCAAAAAAGGCACATTAGATATTCGGTAATTATCCATTAAACGTTAACCGTTCTTACAACAGAACGGTTAAAAAAAATCTTAAATTAACCATGAAGAGCAGACAATGAATAAAATTGATATCCCTTGGTGGCAAAACGGCACCATTTACCAAATCTATCCAAAAAGCTTTCAAGCCAGCCAAGACAGTTCTACAGGCGATCTGTTAGGTATCATCAGCCGATTAGATTATCTAAAAAAACTCGGCATTAGCGCAATTTGGTTAACGCCAATTTACCCATCACCACAAATTGATAATGGTTATGATGTTGCCGATTATTACGATATTGATCCAGCTTATGGCTCAATGGCGGATTTTGAATTATTAGTCAAACAGGCACATGAGCGCGGGATCCGCATTATGATGGATATGGTGTTTAACCATACCTCGACCGAGCATCCATGGTTTAAATCAGCCTTAGATAAATCCAGCCCTTATCGCTCATTTTATATCTGGAAAGATGCTAAAGCTGACGGCAGTGAACCCAATAACTGGCGCTCCAAATTTGGCGGTAAAGCGTGGCAATGGCATGAACAATCAGGGCAGTATTATTTACACTTATTTGCCAAAGAGCAGGCTGACCTTAATTGGGAAAATCCTCAAGTTCGCTTTGAAATTAAAAAAGTGTGTCAGTTTTGGTCAGATAAAGGCGTGGATGCCTTAAGGCTAGATGTGATTAATTTAGTCTCCAAACAGCAAGATTTTGCCGATGATAAAAACGGAGATGGTCGCTGCTTCTACACGGATGGACCTAAAATTCACGAATTCTTACAAGAAATGAGCCGTGATGCTTTTCAACCTAATGACCTTAAAACCGTGGGTGAAATGTCTTCTACCACGTTAGAAAACTGCTTAAAATATGCCTCATTAGACGGAAAAGAGCTAACCATGACATTTAATTTTCACCATTTAAAAGTCGATTATCCAAATGGTTATAAATGGGGATTGGCCAAACCTAATTTGCTCGAGTTAAAAAATATTATGGGCGAGTGGCAAAAAGGGATGCATGATAAAGCTTGGAATGCCATTTTCTGGTGTAATCACGACCAACCGCGAATTGTGTCGCGTTTAGGCAATGAAAGCCAATATCACAGAGAATCTGCCAAAATGCTTGCCATGTTGCTATATGGATTACAAGGTACGCCGTATCTTTATCAAGGTGAAGAGATCGGCATGACCAATCCGCATTTTAATAATATTGATCAATATCGTGATGTTGAAAGTCTAAATATCTACCACGAAAAAATAGCCGAAGGTATGGATGAAGCAGAAATTTTAGCAATATTAGCGAGCAAATCACGCGACAACAGTCGAACACCAATGCAGTGGGATAATAGCTTAAATGCCGGTTTCACTAAAGGGCAACCATGGATTGAAGTGGCAAGTAATTATCAACAAATCAATGTTAAAGCCGCACTTGAAGATCCCGATTCTATCTTTTATTGCTACCAAGCATTAATTAAATTGCGCCAAGAACACCCTATATTCATTTTTGGTGATTACCAAGATTTGACCGCAAATATTACCGATTATTGGTGCTATGTGCGTAGCTGGAATAATCAGAAATTATTGGTGATAGTGAATTTGACCGATAAACAGGTTAAATGGCCATTGCCAAAAGAGTTACTGACACTTAAATGGCAACCACTGTTAAGTAATTATGCAAATAAAACCACACTTGCATCTGAAATAACATTAAGACCTTATGAAGCGATGTATCTATTAAAAAAGGAATGATTAACCAATCATCCAATTTTTAACAATAGAGAGTTATAAAAGCGTGATCGACAAAAGATCACGCTTTTTAATATCATTATTTTGCCAACATCCAACTGATAAAAATCAGTTCACATCTTTACCCACACTGTAAACACTCTAAAAAGTAAAATTTAGAATAGAATTCACAATGAAACGGTATAGACTCCTGAATATTTTTTACAAGCAGTATGAATCATTAACTCTATTTAAGCTAAAATGCTATCCGTCGGTTTTAACCTCTAACCATGTTTGACGGTAACGTTGGCGACGTTTGGCTTGGCAGTAGTTTGCCAATGCTGCAAACCCTTGATGTGCCATTAACCAAATAAAATAGAGTTGCCACTTAGCTGCGGTATCAACACTAATACCCAACTTCTGATGAATCGTTTTGCAAGATTCACCTTCCAGCAATAGATCAATGCAAGGTAACCACAAATGACAATGTGATAACTTATTAAGATGATGTGCTTTTAATGGATTAAACGTACGTCGACATGATCGACAACGAAAATTAAGGCGATGACCAATACGAACCGTGCTCATCGATGTACAATGGGCGCAAGGCATAACAGAGGTATTAAGTAGATCCGAGAGCCATGACTTAAAGGCCTCAGCTTGTCGGCTCACTTCTTTAGGTACCGTATTTTCAAGATTAAGTATTGTTTGATAAAGGGATGGTTCATGTAATGCGAGCAATTGTCTAATCACATTATCTCGCCTAAGTACGGCTCGGGGCGAAAGACCGAGCTCATTAGCAATCAAACTATGGGGTTGAGCAATTAACGACCATGGTGCAATGTCAATAAACAACGAAAAAGGCTTAAGACGTTGGCATAACGGACTACTTGCAACTAATTCTGGTAACTGTCTCAAGAATCGATTAGCAGCAGAATGCTGCTTAACAGGTAAAATTTCTCGATACATCGTTACTCTCCTTATAACCGTACAAAGTCCTGTATAGTTTTAATAAATAATATAATCTAAAAAATTAATAGTTAAAATTTTTAATACTAAAATTTATGAGTTAATTTACCATCCTTAAAGTAATAGAATTAAATTATAACCATTTAACCATTTCTCTCAAGTAACAATTATTATGAAAAAAGCCTAGCTATATGAAATAAATATCAAATCACTATCAAATATAACTTTCTTATTTTATTAATAAATTTTCACAAATTTAAGTTTGTTTTTCTATATCTGTTTCATATAATTATAATAAAGTAGTTCAAAAAAGCAACAATGGCGTAGTGATGAGTAAGCAAATAGCGATTATTGGTGATATGACCACCACTGGAGGCAGAATTATTTCAGGCTCTGGGGGACAGTTTTAATGCAAATCAAAGTATAGCTTGCATTGGCGATTATTCTTCATGTCCTAAATGCCAAAGTACAGGAAAAATTATAGAAGGGACTTACAATTTTATCGTTGCAGGAAAGCCAGCAGCTTATGACGGTTGTATCGTTGCATGCAAATGTTCCCCAATAGGCTGTAATAAAATTATCGCATTGGAAAGTGCCATTTTTGTGGGTGTGGAGGAAGAAAATAATAGTTTAAGTCCTATCATCAATACCTCTATTATTCAAAAGAATATAAACGAAAATTTAAATAATGATGTAACAAAAGATGGACAACAAGAGATAGAAGCGTACTTATTTACTGTAAGGGATGCTAAATTTGGATTTGGTGACCATTCTGCCTTATATATTAATTTTAATGAAAAAGATAAATATCCATTAATTTTCGATCCTAATGGTGGTTATATGCGGCAATATCGAGGACAAGCTGAAGCTTTTTACGATGATGGTGATTTTCCTTTTTCCATAGAAGAATACAAAAAATTTCATGAAGTAGATGATGATTATGTTACTCTGACAAAAATCACTTTAACACGCCAGCAAGCCATTAATATTGAACAACGAGTAATTAATGGAGATTATGCGACTCAAACTCTCCCATATTGTGCATGGGCGGTTTCATCAGTATTAGATGAATATGGATTAGAAGAGCTTTATCTTTTTCCTGGCTCTTTAGAAGATGCGGTTAAAGAAATTGAAGAGAAAAAAGGATTATCCAATGAAAACCATTAATCTATTTATTATAGTGTTGTTTAATTTTATCGGAGGTTTATTGAGTTACTCTTGGTGTTATCGATTATTTATCAGAAAATACAGCACACCAGAATGGCTATACTTAATATTTTATGGAATGTGTTATTTCAGTTTTATACTAATTGCATTTTTTATATTAAATAAAGTTAATCGTCCTGTCATATTATTGATTTCAGGTGTTCTCATCGCTATCTTAATTAGTTTTATTTCATGGATTGTTAATCCGTTCATTTTATTTGTTAATGCGGATCAATATTTAGAATTCGATCTCTATGATTTATTTATGCCATCACTTATGACCCTCAATTTTATTATCTATCCAGTAATTTTATTATGTTGTCATTACTCGTTTTTATGGATTGAAAAAACAGTTAAAAAGACTTAAGGGAAAAATTAATCAATGAAAACCATTAATCTATCTATTATAGTCTTGTTTAATTTTATTGGAGGGTTACTGAGTTATTCGTGGTGTTATCGACTATTTATTAGAAAATACAGCACGCCAGAATTATATTATTTAGTATTTTATGGTGTGTGTTATTTCTGCCTTATTCTTATTTCAATCTGGATATTAAATAAAATAAAAAAACCTTTTGGATTGATAAGTATCGGCGTAATTATTGGGATTGTAGTTACTTTTATCTCATGGATAGTTGCACATTTTATTTTAGGTATTTATCAAGAATTGGCTCTAAATATTAAGGTTTTTTTACCATATTTGTTTATAACTTCACTTATGACCCTCAATTTTATTATCTATCCAGTAACTTTATTATGTTGCCATTACTCGTTTCGGTGTATTGAAAAAATGGCTAAAAATAGAAACGTTTAGATTTGCTATAAATAACATTGAGCTAAATTTAAATGGAAACAAGGTAACTAATGATATGATCAATAATTACCCTATTATTTTTATCATGATTATCGAGGATAGACTCCTCGATATAATTTACCCTTTCACACACACCACTTGTCGTAGTTGATGCATAATTTCAACCAGTTCATTTTGAGCGGTCATCACCGCATCAATATCTTTATAGGCCATTGGGATTTCATCAATCACATCAGCATCTTTTCTACATTCAACGTGCGCAGTGGCTTTCATTTGATCTTCAATAGTGAACATTCTTTTGGCTGCAGATCGGCTCATCACTCGTCCTGCCCCATGAGAACAAGAACAAAAGCTCTCTTCATTCCCTAGTCCGCGAACAATGTAGCTTTTTGCTCCCATTGAACCAGGAATAATACCAAGTTCTCCTTTACGTGCCGAAACCGCCCCTTTACGCGTCACAAACACATTTTGTCCAAAATGATGCTCTTTTTGCACATAGTTATGATGACAATTTACCGCTTGTATATGACTGGTAAATTCAATATTTAATGTATTTCTAATAGCCATAACAGTGTTATGCATCATAATTTCACGATTTAAACGAGCAAACTCTTGCGTCCAATTTACCGCCATAAGGTAATCATCAAAATGTTCAGTCCCTTCAACAAAGTAAGCTAAATCATTATTTGGTAAATATTTATCGATAAAGTAAGTTTCCATATCCTTTTTTGCTAATTTAATAAAAAATTCACCAATAGCATTACCGACCCCACGCGAACCACTATGTAACATAATCCATACTTGTTGATTTTCATCTAAACACACTTCGATAAAGTGATTACCGGTTCCAAGTGTCCCTAAATGGTTGTAATTATTTGTTTTTAAAAAACATGGATATTTTTCGGTTAATTTCTCAAATCCCGGTAAAAGTTGTTGCCAATATTGATCAACAATTGCTGGCACATGTTGCCAACTTCCCTGATCTTGACCTTCCTTTTTAGGCGTTAAACCATGTGGCACGTTTTTTTCAATCGCTAAACGTAATGGGGCAAGATCATCAGGTAAATCAGACGCAGTTAGTGATGTTTGTACGGCCATCATTCCACAACCAATATCCACCCCAACGGCTGCTGGAATAATGGCACCCAGAGTAGGAATAACACTCCCGATTGTTGATCCTTTACCCACATGGACATCAGGCATTACGGCAATGTGTTTAAAAATAAATGGCAATTGTGCTGTTTTTAGTAATTGTTCTTTGGCTTCTTGCTCGACTGGCACGCCTTTAGTCCACATTTTTACTGGTCTTGAATTTTCATTTTTTATTACTTCATATTGAATCATTTTTATCTTCCTTTTAAATCTGGGTAAAATGCACTCCGCCAGTGGTAATATCTTTATATTGGTTAGATCGCACTAAACCATGTAACCGTTTATCCGTTCGTTTATGACCAAAATTCTATTGCTACATTGCGCTATGAGCGCTTTAGTGCTGCTATCTTTTATCACCACAAAGTGACTTAATTATTAAATTTAAACCATCTCAACATATCTGAATATGCTTGCTTAGGTATGATTAATATTGCGAAAAGCGTGCCAATAAATGAAAAACCATAACAATTATTTTTAATTATTTGTTTTTAAACAAAATAAATAATTTTTTAAATTAAAATAAAAATTATCATAGTATTTTTAATACACATTTTTTATAATTTTATATATCAATTTATAAAAATATATAAAACCATGAAAAAGAATGTCGTATTTGGATTTTTAGGGAATGTATTAGATCAACGTGGTAAAGGAAAACGGCGTTGGAAGAATTGGCGACCGACTATTGATTTATGTCATCAACCGGATATGCCAGTTACTCGATTAGAACTGCTCTATTATCCAAACGATTATGATCTACTTTGTACAATCGTTAAAGATATTAAGATTTTATCGCCTCATATTGAAGTAAACCCCATTGAGGTAAACATTAATGATCCATGGGATTTTGAACAAGTTTATACATTCCTTTTTGATATTTCGAAAAACTACACATTTAATTCAGAACAAGAAGCGTATTATTTGCATATTACAACAGGTACCCATGTTGCGCAGATTTGTTGGTTTTTACTGGCAGAATCCCGCTATTTTCCGGCTAAATTATTACAAATGTCTCCTCCGAAAAAAGAGCCACTGACCGAAAATAATGAAATTGAGCAAGACGATCTGATTGCGCTTACCCCTTGCGGGATAATGAGTATTATTGATTTAAATTTAAATCGTTACGATAAAATCCTAACCCGTTTTCAGCAATATGCTCAGCAAGCGACCGAGCTGTTAAAATCGGGCATCGCAACTCGTAACCCACAATTTAATCAGCTTATTGCCGAAATCGAACAAGTGGCGAGCCGTTCTCATGCGCCTATTTTATTATGTGGACCAACGGGCGCGGGTAAATCATTTTTGGCAAAACAGATTTATTTGCTCAAACAAACCAATCATCAAATCAAAGGACAATTTGTTGAAATCAATTGCGCCACGCTACGCGGTGATAGTGCAATGTCAACCTTGTTTGGTCATGTTAAAGGCGCCTTTACGGGAGCAAATCTTGCGCGCACTGGATTACTTAAAAATGCCGATGGTGGCTTACTGTTTTTAGATGAAATTGGCGAGCTGGGACTTGATGAGCAAGCGATGTTATTAAAAGCCATTGAAGAAAAACAATTTTACCCGTTTGGTAGCGACAAACCGATACACAGTGATTTTCAATTAATCGCCGGTACCAATAAAGATCTTAAATCAGCCATTGCCAATGGTGAATTTCGTGAAGATCTGTTTGCTCGAATCAATTTGTGGAGTTATCAACTGCCGGGCTTAGTAGATAGAAAAGAAGATATTGAACCCAATATTGATTTTGAATTGGCACGCTATGCCAAAGAATATGGCATTATGCCACGCTTTAATCAACAGTCACGCCAAGCTTATCTTAAATTCGCTACCTCACCACAAGCCTTATGGCAAGGTAACTTTCGTGAATTAAACAGCTCAATTATTCGCATGGCAACCTTAGCACCGCAAGCGAACATTACCACTGAACAGGTCGAACAAGAAATTAAACGCCTAAGTCAAAATTGGACTTCTGCACAAAATAGTTATGATGACCTGATACCTAATGAAATTGATGAATTTGACCGTTATCAACTGGAAAAAGTGATCGAAATCTGCCAAAAAAGTAGTAGTTTATCAGAAGCAGGCCGACAATTATTTGCCATATCCCGAACCAAAAAACAACGCAGTAACGATGCTGATCGCTTAAAAAAATACTTAGCTAAATTTGGTCTGAGTTGGGAAAGAATACACAGTAAGAACGGATAATCTAATAAAAAATAATTTAACAGTTTACATTTTAATAAACTTTGGTCTAGAATACGCCCACTTTCCTGAATAGTGCTGCTGCAGGAAACAGTAATTATCCTCTCAAATTGAGAGGACAGTATTTTATTGTTTTCTAGGTGGCTATTATGTCTACATTTACCCGTTTACAAAAACGTTTATCCCGATGTGGGATTGAAACTCATTTTAATAATGATATCTATACATTTAATAAACAAGATATTACAGCACAAGCACTGTTACCCAATCCGTTACCTTTAGAAGAAAAAGCGGTTGAGCAGTTACTTGATTTTGCATCGGTAACAATGCCCAATAGTGACGGCAAAGTTTGCGCAGCAAGGGCTACGCCAGACTTTCATCCCGGTGCGATTGCACCCGTTGGAAGTATTGTTGCCACTACCTCTAATTTAATTATTCCCGCAGCGATAGGCACGGATATTAATTGTGGTATGCGCCTGTTTACTACAGGTTTAAGCCTTAATGAGGTGACTGAACAAAAATCAAAACTCATTGAGCAATTAAAACAGGTGTTATTGCATGATGAGCGCGATGTACCGGTTACACCCACATCTTTTCAAGCGCTCTTTGATGAAGGCCTTACCGCTTGGTTAGGAGCTTTACCGCAACAAGGTTTATGGAATAGTGTCAATTTTGATCGGCTAACGCATGAGATTAGTAAAATTTCTGGCAATGATCTTCTTTCAGCCGATAGCCAGTATGCTCCCGAAGCCTTTTTTGAAAAACGAGCGATTATTCGTCCGTCAAGTTTAGGCACAGTTGGTTCAGGTAACCATTTTGTTGAATTACAAATTGTTGATGAAATTATTAATCGCCATGTTGCTTATCAATTAGGTTTAAAGAAAGATGCTATTGTGGTTATGATCCATACTGGATCACGTGATGTCGGTTTTTATATTGGCAAGCGTTGGCAAGATAAAGCCAAAGCATTATGGCCTGCTGATCAAAAATATCCTAAATCAGGTTTATTTGCTTTGACTGACAATCATGCTCAAGAGTATTTGCAAGCGATGGGGGTTGCTGCTCGTTATGCTTGGATAAATCGCATTGTGATCACAGAGCTGGTGCGTAAAACCTTTAACTCACTCTTTAAGCAGGATGTGAGTCAATTATTGGTCGATATATCACACAATGTTATTTTTCCTGAAAATGGTATGAATATTCATCGTAAAGGCGCAACACCCGCACATTTAGGTGAAATCGCTTTAATACCTGGATCTATGGGTGATTACTCTTATGTTGCAATAGGAAAAGGTCATCCTGATTGGTTATGGTCTTGCTCACATGGTGCTGGACGAGCAGAAAAAAGGCAGACGATGCGCAGTAAGAAATTGGCTTCAGATAACTCTTTATTGCCATGGCAATGCGTAACTTTAAAACAAGAGCGACTATTTGAAGAAGCGCCTGCTGCATATAAACCTATTACCCCCGTCATTCAAGCGCAAGAAAACGCTGGTTTGATTCAAACCGCCGTTAAACTTAAACCTTGGATAACGTTTAAAGTATGATATAAAAAAGATTTCAATTTCTTCAAAAATTGGGATCTCTATAGAGCGTAAATAAAGATAATGGCTGATGTCATTATCTTTATTATTTTAGTTCTAGCATTTCTGATTTGATCTAATATTTTAATCAATCATTAATAACCCGCAGCCAAGCCATCACCACGAGGATCGGTTGCACCCATTAATCGATGATTATCGGCATCAATTAAAATTGCACCTGCATGCCCCATGGTATCGGTATAATCATCAACGACTTTCACATTATGTCCACGCGATTTAAGAGTATCAATAATATTTTTAGCGACTCGCCCTTCTATTTTAAGATCATTGGATGATGCTCCCCAAGTTCGCCCATGTAACCATCTTGGTGCATTAATGGCATCTTGAGGAGACAAATTAAAATCGACAATTCGCGTGACAATGGCCGCTTGAGTTTGTGGTTGCCCTTCTCCTCCCATAGTGCCATAAACCAGATACGGTGCACCCTCTTTAAATAACATGGCTGGATTTAAGGTATGAAAGGTTCGTTTATTCGGCTCTAAACGATTAATATGATTAGGATCGAGTGAAAAAAAGCTCCCTCTGTTTTGCAGTAAAATTCCGGTATCTTTGGCGACAATTCCTGAACCAAAATCATGATAAATACTCTGAATGATAGAAACCGCATTCCCTTGTGCATCAACAACGCCAAACCAAACTGTATCCCCTTTTGGATCTAAGGGTTTAATATCGATACGTGCAGTTTGCATATCAATCTGTTTAGCTTGCTGTTGACCATGCTGAGAGGATAATAAAAACTCAAGCGGGATAGGGTTAAAATCAGGATCCGTCAAATATTTATCACGATCGGCAAACGCTTGCTTGGTCGCCTCAATGATTAAATGATAATAATCAGCACTGCCTTCGCCTAATGATTTAACATCAAAATTATTTAATATATTAAGAATCTCTAAAGAAGCCATTCCTTGTGTATTAGGAGGCAAATTATAAGCCGTATACTGTCGATAATTAACATGAATAGGAGAAACCCATGTTGCTTTATGGTTAGCAAAATCCTCTAAGGTCAACACTCCGCCATGACGCTTTAAATCATCAACAATTTTGTGAGCAATATTGCCACGATAAAATACCGTTGCACCGTCATTGGCAATAGACTTTAATGAAGTTGCTAAATCAGGTTGTTTGAGAATTTCGCCGATTTGATAGACTTCACCATCGTTTTTTAAAAATACTTTTTTAAACTCATCAAAACGCTTAAGATCGCGAAACTCTTTATCCTTAGTATCAATATTGACTGTAGACCAATAATTTAAACTCGGTGAAACGGCAAATCCATGTTCAGCATAATTGATTGCCGAATCAAACAACTTATTCCACGGTAAAGAGTTATTCATACTTTTTGATGCATACTGATAAGCTTCATCCCAACCAGAAACCACGCCAGGGACGGTATTAGCAGCCAAATAACCACGCGACGGAATTTTATCTAACCCTTGTTGCTTATAAAATGCAATCGTCGCCAGACTACCCGATCGCCCGCTGGCATTTAATCCCTTAATTTCTTTGGTTTTTGAGTTATAAATTATCCAAAAATTATCACCGCCAATAGTATTCATTTGTGGATAAACAACCGCTAATGTCGAAGCAACCGCAATAGCAGCATCAACCGCATTACCACCTTGATGCAACATATCCAGACCTGCTTGAGTTGCTAAATAATTTGGCGAAGTCACCATAACATGGGTAGTGATTGGATTAAGACATCGAGAAGGCGTCTCACAATATTTACCTGTTTCAGAAAAAGGCAACGGTTCCGCCTGACACAAGCCACTCACGAGCAACATACTTAATAACAGCTTAACTTTATATTTCTTTTCCATTTTAACCATTCCTCATCTATTAATGATAACTAAGGAATGCATTTTTTATGCCAAAAATGATAAACCCAAAATTATTAAAAAAATTACCATGACATATCAATTCAGCACCAAAGACGTGAGATTTATCTTCAAGGGTTATAAATACTAATTAACTTAACTAAAAACAGCCTAATAACACGGAAACTATTAAAAAAAATTGCAATGAAACGGTATAGACTCCTGAATAATTTTTACAAATTGTGGAGTTTAAATGGTAAAAGAGAGAAGAGTTGAGTTTAAAGATAAGAATCATACTAAACCAAACAAAAGGTTAAATGATTATTGCTAGAATTTATAATAACTAAAAGATGCGCAAATAAAAAATATCAGTAACATTATCGGTTTTGGTTAATCACTGCTCAGTATAAATAAAAATATGCTATATTGTTTTTTGAGTGATTTTATAAGATGTTAAAACTAAAATAATTGAATATTGTTAACTTAAAATAATAATACGTTTTATAAATGAAATGATTGAATGAAAAAATTATTGCAAGGAATGGAGAATGGTAGATAATCAAAATGGAGCAAAGCAATTAGCTCAAGCACAAGAAAATATCACCTTTGAAAAACTCACGCCAACGACTCTTTCGCCTGATGAAATGATAGGTTATAACGAAGCGCTCGATTTTATATTCAAAGAAGATGATTTGATGAACATTGCTATTAGTGGACCTTATGCTTCAGGGAAAAGCAGTGTATTTAAGACTTATGAAGAAAAACGCCTTGAAAAGAAAAAAATTAAAGGTATTCACATTTCTCTTTCTTATTTTTCACCTAATCTAAAGTCAAAAATAGAAAACCAAAACCCAGATAATGAATTCACTTTTAATGATGAATTAATGTTAGAAAGAAAAATTATCAACCAACTTATTCATCAAATCGATCCAAAGCAAATTCCATACACAGATTTTAAAGTAAAAACTGAGTCAAACAAGTTAATTAAAATATTTTGGGCTTGCATTATTTCTGTGTTTTTTTGTTGTTTTATATACATGAATGCAACATTATTTAACAAAATTTTTGAAGAGTATACTTTGGTATTTATTGGTTTGTCATTTGCTCTGATAACTTTTATTTTTTATAAAATAATTGATCTCCAAAATAGTAAAAATCTTATTAGAAAGCTAAAAATTTTTGAGAGTGAGCTTGATATATCATCATCAGAATGTGATGTTTCTTACTTTGATAAATATTTGGATGAGATTATTTATATCTTAGATAAATCAAAATTAGATTTTATCGTTTTTGAAGATATCGACCGTTATGATGATAATTTGATACTCAGTAAATTAAGAGAATTAAATTATATTTATAATAAAAGACAGAAAAATCACAAGAAAGAACAAAAGGGAAAACCAATCAAATTTATCTATCTAATTAAAGATGAAATTTTTGAATCAAAGGAACGTACTAAGTTTTTTGATTATATTTTACCTATCGTCCCCGTTATAGATAACTCCAATTCATTAGGAAAAATGAATGAGCTATTTAAAAGTAAAAATATTTATAGTGATTTTTCAATATCTTTTTTGGACACTTTATCATTATATTTAGATGATATTAGGCTCATTAAAAATATTTGTAACGAATATATCATTTATAAGAAAAAATTACCCCACCAAGCCAGTTGGTTTAAAAAAGAAAAATTATTAGCCATTATTGTTTATAAAAATATTTTTCCAGAAGATTATTCTTTAACGCGCTTGGGTTTAGGACAAGGCGTTGTTCATCGAATTATTGAATCTTTAATAAAACAAAGAAATTCTATTTATCAAACTCAAATTGAACAATTAGATAAGGCAATTCAATCCAAAAAAGACATAATTAAAAAGATAGATATGAACCATTTGGAAAGTATTGATGAGTTAAAAGCTTTATATATCAAACTTCCATTCCAATTTGGTTACAGTGACTATCAATTTGATGACGGAACAACAGTTTATGATTTAAATATAAAAGAATTGATTTTTAATGCAAAAAAAAATAACTATAAAATCACAAAGCAAGATTTTTTTAGAAATAAGATTGAGATTAATTATGAAGAACATCTCAAAAATCTTGAGCACAACAGCGAATATAAGAGAAGAAAAAAAGAACTCAAAATTATTCAAAAAAATAATAAATCAACACTTTTAGCAGAAATTAGAGAATTAGAAAAAGAAAAATTACAATTAAAATCACCTAATAAAATTTCTGAAATTATTAAGATTAAGCAAGATAATAATACTACTATAGATACTTTGTTTAAAGATCATATTTACGACCAGATAACCGATAAAGAAGAGAAAATAGAGCATAAACAATATAAATCTGAATATGAAAAATTAGCATCTTCATGTTATTTCCCGCTTTTACGCACACTCATTATTCAAGGCTATATTGATGAGAATTATAATGATTATACGAGCTTCTATGATGAACAAGGGTTACCACAAAATGATATGCTATTTTTGCGTAATATTAACGAGCGAATACTAAATGACTGGCAGCTTGAATTAAAAAAACCGGAGATAGTACTAAAAAGATTAAATGCCGATAATTCAAGTAAGTTTAACGAGCCGGCTGTGTTAAATTTCTCCTTACTTGATCATATTTTAGCGACAAACAAAATAAGGGATTTATCTCAATTTATCATTTTATTTAAATCAACTTATCCAGTTGATTTTATTAATGAATATTTGGCAAGATCTTATACTTTATTAATAAATAACAATACAAAATATCAACCTGAATATTTATGTTTATTTGTAAAACAAATAAATATTCAATTATGGAATATATGGGCATCTATCTATATGCTTGACCAACGGCTTTATCTATATCTTTCATTTATTCATAATCAACCAATAGAATTAGAAAAAATGAATGGACATGCTGCACTAAAAGCGTTTATTGAATGCTTAACTGATTTTTTGTGTATTGATGATGAATGGAATACGATTTTTCAGTTATTGGATAATAAACAAAAAATAACGAATGCTTTTAAAAGAATGGATATTCAATTCAAACAAATTGAGCATTCAACCCCAGAACTCTTAGCATTAGTCGAAGCAAACAATCACTATGAATTAAATTATGTTAATGTAAAATATATATTAGAAAACAAATATAATCTAACCAATTTCGATTCTCACATTATAGAAACTATATTGTCATTAAGTGATGATGCGCCAATTAAAGTATATTTTCAAAGTAATCCTGCATTAATAGTTTTATTTATTGTTGAATCAGATATCCCAATAATTGATCATAACGAAGATATTATATTATTTATTTTAAATCATAAGAGTATTCATTCATCTATTAAAACATCTTATATAAATAAAATTTCATTAACCATTAAATTATTGGAACAAGTAACCGATAAAGGTGTTTGGGATATACTACTTGAAAAGCAAAAAATAGAATATTCAGCCGAGAATATTGTCCACTATTTCTTTAATTATGAATTGGAAGATGAAGATGAAGATGAAGATGAAAAGGATAGAAGAATCAATGATCAACTAGCCGATTTTATTAACAATAGTAATAAAATTATATCACCACAACAGGCTGATTTAGAAAAATTAATATCAGATGAAGATGATCTAAATTTATTCTTTAGACAAATAATCCTTAATACTAAATTAAATCCTGATAAATACAGTATGTTAATTGCATGGTTTAATGGTAGATATTATCCTAACTTCGATTGTAAAGAGCTTAGTAAAGAAAATATATCAATTCTGATTCAGCTTAAAGCTATCGTTTTGGAAGAAGAACAAGATTTAAATTTTATAAGAAAAAATTATCCAGATCATGTTCAAGAATTTATTATTCATAATCGTGACGGGTTCATCAGTCTATTTTCGAAAAAATATATGAATGAAAAGTTTCCATTATTAGAGTTAATAAGTAAACCAAGTTCGATTAATAATAAAAATTACCTAACAGAATTAGAAAAGAATATTTTAAAAAATGAATTCAGTCGTAATGAACTACTTTATTTAACAAAAACAGAATATTATGAACATAATACCGATGAACAAAAAGAAATAATCAAACAGTTGTGCGTTGAACATAAGACAAAAACAATAGGATTTAGACAAATTTGCTATAGTTTATTAATCAAATTATTAAAAACTAAAGAGTTTTCACTAGACGATAAATATAGTTTGTTATGTAATCAAATAACTGATCTAGCAATAGATTATTTATATCATCTATTTAAAGTTATAGAACAAGATCCAACAAACGAAAATCTTTTTTCAAATTTATTTATAGGAAAAAACCAATATTTTGATAATACCACCTTAAATCAAAAAATAATGGAAGAACTGAATCTAAAATGGAAATTAAAATATGAAATAAAAGAAGATAAAATTATGGGTTATGGACAGAAGTTAATTGAAAATTAAATTATTAGTAATCTAAATTTATACATAAAAAACTAACTAATTTAAAATTTTTTTTATTTACTATTATTTGGATAAATACACTTTGCAATAGCCCACCACTAATACCACAAGGTGGGAAACTTGTTTATTTATGGATTTAGATTAGTTAGTCATAAGATTATTAATAATAGCTAATCAAAAAAGCGGATGTTTGTTCAAACGTATTATAAAAAAACTTTCGTTTTAAATTCTTTTAACAATTTAAAATGAAACGGTATAGACTCCTGAATAATTTTTACAAAAATTTTGATTTAAAGATAAAGATAGATGTTTAATGTATGTAATTAGAATCTTATTCTTTTCATCTTAAATAAAGAGTTATCCTAATATTGGTATAATTTTAAACTCTTCTTGAAGGTGATCACTGTTAAAGCAATCTATTGAGGTTATCTCATTACTTTTGTCTTCAGGCATTAACGCCCGTTTAAGTTCTGATGGTCTTAATCCAAAACTTGATAAGCAAGTTCGGCTGAAATGTGCAACGTCGGCAAATCCCTTATCATTAGCCAATGTTGTTAGGTTTGATTTTGACTCAAGATTATTAGTGGCATCTCGTAGCCTTTTCCATAAAAGATAACCCCGAAAATTAATACCTAATTTAGCGCGAAATATGTGTAAAAAATGACTTTCGGAAAGATGAACTTTTGCAGCCAGTTCTTTTGAAGAAATAAGTTTAATCGGTAAGGTGGAAATTATCGATGTTGCCTTAACAATTCGATTATCTTGTTGATAACGACAATCTGTTTTAGAGCCGTGCAACAAATTAGCAATATGCTGAATATCGAATAAGCACTTATTTTTGACAGAATGAATAAAATATTGCGCAAGAATTAAAGATTGTTTTTTAGATATCAGATAAACAGGGTTAACTTTAGTAAAGTCAGATAATAAATTAAAAAATGGTGCTTCAGGCTCAACTAAAAAATTGAGAACGCAAGTTTTGTTGGTATTCAATTTATGAGGAATATTAGATCGAATAATAAAACCAAATCCATGATGATTTTCATCATCGGTTTCAAGGGTGATTAGAATATCATGTAATGATATGGTCAATTGTAAAGAAGGATGGCTATGTTTATCAGTTACGATGTTATAAAAGAAATACAAATTTGCTGTACTTTGTTCATATAATTTAATCAATGAATTATCAGGTAACAAATTACATACCCCCTTAAATAACTTGGCTTAAATACTGTTTATAAAAAATTCACTCATTGTAAATTTGACGTATATTTATCAATATTTTGTATAAATTACCAACACAATACCAGAAAAAATCGTTTAAGTTAATTTAATTATTTTTAATTGATGAACTCACAAACAACACAAGCCTGATTAAACATACAAAGATGATACCGTATAACCAAATGCTCGTTGTAATAACTGAGGTTGAATAACTAGCGTATCAATATGCAGTATAAAGGCTAAACTAATGCAAATTGAAAAAACATTATAAATAATATAGAAGTGCAGAGATAATTACGGGATATATCTCAATTTTAGGAGGATTTAGATTTTTAAATGTGAAAAAAGTATTACAAAATATGAAACAAAAATTGCTTTAAATAAGTTATATCGTGACTATAACCTAAATGCTGGAAAAACGAGTTATATCGATATCTATTTAAGAGTAATCTTTAATCATGTCATACTTAAAGCAATTTCCCTTGTCACCTTACCTTCACCAGCACAGAACTCGCAATCATTAGAGGTTATTCCGCCACATTTTCCGCAAGTAAAAATTTCAAATTCAGATAGTTCTATTTTTTGATTCTCAGGAGTGCTCCCCATATTATGGCATATAGGGCAATCTTGAAAGTTTAAACGTCCAATACCATTACAAAGTTGGCATGTCGTTAATGTTGGGATATCTTCAAGAGAATTAACATACGATAACGTTTTAGATTGAACTTCATCAATAATAGAAATTTTTCTATCAAAAAAACTAAAAATTGCTTTTTCTATTTCAATAAAAGATTCTGTCACAATATCTTTTGTTATCCGTAATAAATTAACATGCTCTTTAATTAATATTTGAATATCTCTTTTTCTATCAGAAAGTAGTCTATCTGGCGTGAAATGAGAAGGATGTCCATCATATTCAATGCCCAATGAGTCTATAAATATTTCCTTATTATTAATAATTCGGTGAATCGTTAATACAAAATCAATAGACCAATCTTGACTTTTAGGATTTATATTTTCAACTTTATAGTGAGGCCTTATATAAACAGCATGACCTTTATAAAAAGTTTTAAACCTAATATCATTCCTAGTCTTTCCTTTTTCCTCAACTAAGCTTATATAGTCAAAAATCGTCATTATACGAACTAAAAAATACACTTCTTCAAATGAAGCTTTCTTCGTTTTTTTTAAGTTAATTACCGCTTCTGTACATCGTCCAGGAATTTTTTTCATAAAAGTATTAAGATACTTTTGTTCATTATTACTCAAATAGTGTTTAGTCATAAATATCAATCTAAAATTTAATTTATATTGATAATGAAATATACGCCGAAAAATTTTAGTTATAAAATGTTAAAAAATCAACAACATAAATTGTAGTAAATAACATATAGAAATTAATTATTAATTTCATCTTCTATTGCCATTAAATTTTCGTAAGCTGATTGATTTCTGTTATTTATTTTATTATCAATATAAACGCTAAGTTTTCAGAAAAATTGTAGTGAAGTATCTTATATCACCTATTTCAAGGACAAGGTCATTTTCTATTTGTTTTAATTCAAATTGTTGAAAATGATCCATGATATCTCGCATTTTATTTAATTAACGGATAAATGGTATATAGGTGTTTTTATTAATATCAACATACAATCCTAAGCTTTCAATCTGTTTTTTAATTTATAGATAGCTTGTTGAACGCTGGGTTGTTCAAGTAGTGGAGTTTCTATAAGCAATGCATTGTTAATGCCAATTTATTCTTAACAATATCTAAATCATTTGTTGTTGCAATGGCAACGTCTTACCGTGCATGGTCAATTTCTTCTTGTGAAATCATTTTGTGTGACCAAAGACCTTCTCTACGTTGCAAATCTTGTTTTAGCTAAATAATTGTTTGTATAGCTAAAATTATTTCCCGCATCAACAGATTCCAAGTTAGCAATCACATCATTTTACAGAAAAATTTCCAATACCAAATAAATACACATGTTAAAAATAGTAATTTCTTTTGACGTATTGATTGATACAAAATCAAATCAAAGTCCACAGTATAAAACGGAAAAATAAGAAAGTCTTGAATAAACTAGCTGAATTAGTGCTGAATATTCTATTTAGTTAATAATATTTAAATGGGCAAAATTTATTAAAATTGGATCGAGGCTTGATAAGACAAATAATTGAATAATAAACAATAAAATCAAATATAAAAATTTTTTGTTTTAAATTATGTTAACGATTTAAGATGAAACGGTATAGACTCCTGAATAATTTTTACAAAAATTAGAGAAATCCATCCACTTTAAATATAAGAAAAACATAGTACCCAAAAATCATATTATTTTTATTAATAGATAAATTTCTAATCAAAGAAAATAAAAGTATTAGACATTGTTTTGTAGATGATGACAGGATATATGACTTATATATTAATAAAAAAGTATATTATTGCATTATTGCTTTATGCTATTTTAAAGGATAGGAATTGAATCACTAAAATTGTTATTAGCTTAATCAATTAGATGACTTTTCCAATTAAACCTTTAAACAATTAGTGTTACAGCGGATTAATGTTTTACCAAAAGAAGATAAATTAATATGGGGCATCATAAAGAACTTATTGATGTAATACTAGGAATAGTAAATAGCTTTAACAGCCGAAATAATGATTTACAGGGATATTGGGCATTAGGTGTATTATATCGATTTGCAAAATATAACAATGTTCAATCATTAAAATTTGATTTATTAAATCAGATTATTGAACCTGAAGAAGCAAATTTTTATCAAATTATATCTGAATATCACTCAAAACTTGACCGCTTATTAAATAAGAAAAAAATGAATTTAAATTGTTTGCAAAGTGCAATAATTACAATTGATTTTGGTCTTTATACAACGCATCACAAAAAGATTAAATATCCTATTGGTGATCCTTATGTGATTACAGGTAGACTAATTGATGATCGAGGAAAGATATTTGAATCAATAATATACGGAAAATGTAGGTCACATAATCCAACACAAGAACAACAAAGCGGGCGAATTGATCAATGATAGATTAGCGTTTATGTTATTTATTCCCTTAACACATAGATCTAATCGATCAGGTCAACCCAAATTATCGGCTTAATTAACTACAGCTAAATGTTATTAAAATATGCTAAATAATTTTCCGATTTTATAAAACGATAAGATGAATATCAAACTGACTAAGCATAACAAACACTATTGAAGATACTTAAATTCAAAGCATTTAAAATTAAGAAACCAGATTTATTTTACCTTTTGCAATTCACTCGTACTACAGATAAGTTTGACTTTTATGGCTTGGTTTTTATCATTTGAATAATCCGCCCAGCAGCTTTTCATCGATGAATCGATTTTTTTGACCAATTGGACTTCATCGCCATTATAGCTACAACTAACGTAGTTGCCACCTTCATCATAGACCGAGTTGACTTGCCAAGTGATATCATGTTTTTTGCCATTAATAATTCCAATTTCAGGCTTTAACTGAAATAATTTAACCGGTTCATCAGAATGAACACCAAGACTACTGAGCGCAAGACTACGATCTTTTTTATCCGAAACTTGCCAGCCCTCAGGAATATTTTCAAGCTCGGGATGATCAAATTTGATGTTGATTTTAGCTGGGCAATCAATTTCGTAGCCATTGGCGGTACTGACCGCTCCTAACCAAGCGATTGCAATTAAACTTATACTGACTATTTTACCTTTCATATTATCAACCATTCTTAAATCATAATTAATATATTTTTTTAATTTTCAATTAATTATATTGATAACTTAAATATAATTTTAATTGGAAGTTGTTTTTTTATAACATTATTGCACGGTACTGTAAATCGGGCTGTTTAATCCACTCTTGAGCATCAATGATTGCCAGTTCTCGTGCATCTTTTTGTTTTGTCACAGCTAATACATGATTTGCAGCGTTAGCGGCCAATTCAAAGGCGTTTAGTTGTGATTTGCCATTAACTAAATGGGCTGTGAACAAACTGCAAATTAAATCCCCAACACCTAATGGACGATAAGGAAAATCATATAATGGTCGGGCAAGATGATAGCTTTGTGATGGTGTAGCTAAAATCATTTCAAACAATTCTGTAGTTTTGCCTGCATGAACTAAGTTTTTGACTAATACGGCTTGGATAGGTTTGTTTTGTAGCTTTTTGATTGCCATTTGTACATCGCTAAACGTCTTAATTTCGATATTCGACAATAACTGCAATTCTAATAAATTGGGTGTGATATAGTCTGCGTGTTTGATAGCCTGCTTAGTAAAGAAATCAATTATATTTTGCGGTAGCGAACTGCCTTTATTAATGTCTCCTCCCATTACGGGATCGCACACATAGATGGCATTTGGGTTATAGTATTTTATTTTTTTTACCGCTTCGAGGATCTCTTCACCCTGTTCGGCAAGGCCGATATATCCTGATATGATGGCATCAATTGAGTTTAGAACGCCGATTTTTTCTAAGCTGTTTACTATTCGAGTAATTTGCTGAGCACCCAGTACAATACCATCATAATCGGGATAAACCGTATTACTCGATAGTTGCACTGTGTGGATGGGCATGACTTCAACGCCTTGTAATTGCATGGCTAATGTAGCAACTTTGTTACCCGCATAACCATACACGACATTAGATTGAATTGATAAAACGGTTTTCATAGATAGTTGCCTTTTACTCATCATAATAGTGATATTTGCTTAAAAGATAGATACTTATAATCGATAGCAATGCTAAACCACAATAAAATAAGGCGAGTGGTAACCAATAAGTCTTGTAGGTATAAATAATGTATGCCCCTATCATTGGGATTAGACTACCAAATATGGCAGCGCAACCTTGATAGCTCATCGATAGACCAGTATAGCGAATTCTGGCAGGAAAAATTCGGCTTAAATAACCCGCTATCACACCATAAAAACCACTGTAACAAATCACATTTAACGAAATACCAATAATAAAGCTGATTTTAGTTCCTGACTGAATAATCGGGAATAACAAAAAGACTGATGCCATAGCCAAAATGGCTGACACAATTAAAAAGCGCGTTGCTGAAAACTTTTCTGAAAAATAAGAGATAAACGGCTGAGCAATAAAGTGCACGACTGCTATCCAAAATAACGCATCAACGATAGTCTTTTTTTCAACGCCGAGAGCCATAGTTGTATAACCAATCATTAGCGTATTAGAAAATATGCCACTAAATGACAGCACATTGGCACAAATGGCTAATACCAATATTGGAGTTGCTTGTTTAAACACATCAATAATTGGTGCGGATTCTTTTTGTTTCAGGCTTGCTTGTTTTTTGCATGATTCGATAAATACCGGTGATTCGGTTAAGGTAACCCTAGCAATAAGACCAACAATTAATAAAATAAAACTGGCTAAAAACGGAATGCGCCAATAGCCATTATTAATTAGCTGATCAATCGGTAAACCAATAATATAAGAAAAAACCAACAATGCTAAAATATTACCCGCAGGGCTACCCCACTGGGCAAACGATGAAAAAAAGTTTTTCAGCCCTTTTGGCGCATGTTCATTCGCCATTAATACGGCTCCGCCCCATTCACCACCAACAGCAACACCTTGTAAAATTCGTAATGCAACTAACAGTATCGGCGCAATAATTCCCGCTTCTTGATAAGACGGTAATAAACCAACGCACGTTGTCGCAATTCCCATTAACAGTAAAGTAATAATTAACGATTTTTTGCGCCCTAAACGATCGCCAATATGACCAAAAAGGATTGCACCTAAAGGACGCGATAAAAAACCGACCGCAAAGGTGGCAAATGTTCCCAAAACTTGCACAAATTGATTATCAGACGGAAAAAAAAGCTGACCAAAAATTAATACTGATGCTAACGCATAGATATAAAAATCATACCACTCAATTGTGGTACCAATAAAAGCAGCAAAAGCGACTTTTTTAGCAGATGAATTGGGCATAAACAGACCTTGGATAAGTCAATGACTAAAGATAAGTAGGTAATGACAAAGAAACTAACACAAAACCATCAATATCACAATTTGTTATCAGATAAAGGAGAAAACTTATCTAAAAAAGAGAGGTATTAAGACGTAATATAAATCTTATAAAAATATTTCGGTAAAACAGTAATATTTTATATTTTACGATTCCAAATACAAAAGGGTATTAAACTTTATTAATTACAACTTTTAGGCTAGTTATTAATAGCAATGGCTATGTTTTATTAATTAAAAATTAGCTCATTACTATTAATTTACTTGTTCATTATATTTGTTCAATAATAAATTCTTCTAAAGGTGGATATTCTATAATAACACCATCTAACGCCTTATTGTTACTTCGGATAAGTTGGTTTTTTTCCAATAATTCAATAGCTGGTTTAAATAATATATCTTCAATATTCTTGGAATTGATTTTCATAAGCTCAACACTATAAGTCCAACAATTGTTAGGAAGCTCATCGTAAAGAAGAGATAAGACACATTTATTTTCATCATCAATAAAAATAAATTTACCATGATCTTCTTCAAAATATTCACTTTCACTTACTGGGTATCTAAAATATGAATCTCGATGTACCATACTTTCCCAAAAAATAATATGAATTAATGGAAATGGCATTTCACTTATTGATTTATCAAAAACCGTTTCGCCACTAAAACATAATTGAAAGTTCAAATAGCCATAAGGTTCTGTTCCTGTTTTGGCATTTATCTTTGAAATCGGAACACTTAAGCTAGTCCACTCACAAAACCAACCGTTGTTAGACTTTTTTGTTGTGTATTTTGTCGAATCTATTTTGTATTGCTTAGCATTTTTGTCAAAATAGGCTTTGATTTTATCTGAAATAGTACTTTTTAACACCTCGACTTCTTCAGTGAATTTTTTGTACTCATTTAATGCATTCGTAATTGCTATACCTTGTGTGCGCGTAATATTATTTTCCATTGTTGACCACTCCAATTAAATGTTAGATGAAGATACATCAGTTCCAATATTTCGAAAATGATAATTAATTTTTAAGTCAGGATCTATTTTGAGGTTTAGATTGGTGAAAGCGTTAAATGTTGTGAGATCTAAACAATCCAAAAAGCTGATTAAATCATCCCCAATATTTCGAAAATGATAATTAATTTTTAAGTCAGAATTTATTTTGAGGTTTAGATGAGTGAAAGAATTAAATGCTCTAAAATCTAAACAATCCAAAAAGCTGATTAAATCATCTAAATAATACTGTAATTTTTGAATATTACTTTGATCCTTAATTTCTTTTATTTTATGTAAAAAATTTAACCACGTTAAACTTTTCCAATTCTTATTTTTACTGGCTTTAATAGCATTAAACGTATCGACATAATTAGCTAAATAGATTAAATAAGATGCTCCACCCTCTTGTGGCGATTTAAAAAACTGCCACTCTCTTTCAATTTGATCTTCTGAAAAAGAATAAGTGCCCCATTTTAACTCAAATATATAAGTTTCCTTTTTGTCATTCACGTCGAAATTGAACACAATATCAGGTTCTGTTCTTCTACGCTCATTATTAAAAGTATCTATTTTAGATGGCCAAAAATCAATATTAGCTTTTATCTGTAAATTGCTATCATCAATTAAATTAGTTTTAATGCCAGCGATAGATGTAATGAAAAAATAAATTTCTTTAGCTTCAAAATAACGTAGTGGACCAAATATTGTGGAGGTAATGATGTCTTCTCGAGGTATTCTAATATTATTTTGCTCTTTTAAAAGATAATGGCATTTTTTCTTAATAACTGCATGTAACACTTTCCAACTCCTTAATATTATCAAACTATCAATAATAGTCTTTCCTTAAATTAATTAGTAACACCGTTAGATAAATTAATGTTAAATATCAGAGTATTAATAATATCAATTTTAATTAAAACGATTATACATTGTATTATGTAGAATAATAATATTAAAAGATTGATTTGTTTAATTTAGATTTATATAAATGATTTTACGGGGGGAACTTGAGCTAGGGTTGATCTAACTGTATCCATGACTAATAATGACTTTAGAGGAGTCAATGCATCTTAACTGTTTACATTTTTTAATAACGTTATTTCATTAAGATAACTACCTTATTTAGATGGCAATTTATGAATATATCCTGTTTTAAAATCACCTATTCATATCGGTAAAGCTAATAATAGCAAAAGCAACTTTTTAGTAAAAAATTTAGATCTCAACTTTACGTAACTAAGTGATATATATTATTTAGTATTGCGTATTAGTCTATTAATGTGAATCCCCAAATAGACCACCTCATCATCGGATATTGAGCTATGATAAGTTTGATCTATGTATTGTTTTACTTTCTCTGCAATATGCATTGCATAAGGATAAAGTGAGGATATTTGTTCATAAAGATCGTTATTATCTTCTTGTAATTGATTATTGGCATAAAATCGTTCTACAAAAAATTTAATATGAGTAATAAAACGGGTATAGTGAATTGATGAGGTATCTATTGGCGCACCAACGGAATATTTCACCAAATTCACTATTGAATTTATCATTTTGGCATACTGAGTCAATTTTGATTTAGAAGAATTGTGAACTAGATCTCAATCACCATCACAGAATAACTGTTAAGTTAACTAATTGTTTTAATGTATTAAGATATGAAGTAAATAAATTCTAAAAGAATCAATTATGAAATTAAAAATAAAGGACAGAATATTAAAACTAGAATCTGTCCATTTTACGTTTTGATTGGAGTAGAGAATCTTGGTTACTTAGATATTAATATACTGGTTTGGGTAAAGGATATTCAACACCATTATAATGTAATGTGTATTTTCTTTTTGCTGATTTAGTTATCTCTTCAATACATTCCCCTTCGCTATTTTTTTTACCAATTTCTTTTTGTTCATTATATGAGACAATCAGATCTTTATAATTATTGGTCGTATTTTTCCCTAATAGTAAAACAGCATTACGGCTATTGTATTCACCATCACAATCATACCATTCACCACCAGAGTTATTTAGCATTAAGTTGTTAACAATGCGATTCAATTTTTCATTTTGTTGCACATAAAGATTAATTACTTGTTGAGAAATAGGAACATAACGAGAACCATTTGCAGAATTGGCACGAACACCAAAAGCTCGAGATTCATTATTAAGTTGATAACGAGCCGTATCGATTTCAAAATTATTTAATTCAATAGCATCACTAACAAACGCATTCTGTTGCCAATTATGAGCAATTAATTCACCACTTTGCGTATCCACAAGCAACACATCAAGATCATAAAAAATTGTCCCTTCGATCTCATGAGGAAACGGTAAAACCACAATTGTTTTACTTTCATCAGCAGGCCAGATCTTACAAATTGCCTTATCACTCTCGCGAGAAGAATGGTATTTTTCAAGTAAATAATCAATCCATTTTTCACAGTCAGCACTACTCACCATAGGAAAGCTAAGAGTGATAAGTAGTAATAATTTTTGGGTGTTTTTCATTGGTGTTTTCACTGAGTTTTGTTTATGTTTTTTTATATTAAAATCAATCTAACTTAAATAAATATCTTAGTTTTTCCCAAAAGCTCATCGATTCAATTATTTCTATTTTATTTTTTAGTTTGTTATTCGATTCTTCATTTTGTTTTAATAAATTATGTAAATTGTAATTTTCTCTAATTAAATCATTCATTTTAGTTGTAAATTCATTTAATGAAGTTTGTTTATTATCAAGCTCCAATTTATATGATTCATTCAATTCGTTCAATTCTTTGTTAATACTTATAATATTATTTAATTCCATTTGTTTTAATTTTAACTCTTCAACATAATAATTGGCAGAAATAGGATCTGACAAAATTTTACCATATACTTGATTTTTGAATATTGTTTTTAAAAAGTTATAATATTTTTCTACATCTTTACTATCATAACTTTCATTTTGAAATTCTTTTAAAAAAATCATTTTTTTTGTGAGAGTGACTTCTATGATAGGGATGTTATGTGCAAAAAAATCTTTTATTTTTTTTGGTTCACATTTATGACTAACAACGACTTCAATGGCAACTTTTCCATTCCATTTTTCAGATAAATCACATTCCGAAGAAAAACAACCAATTAGATCCGGATAATAGACATTTCTATTTTCAAATTGTAAGCGAGGTTCTATAAAAAATTCCGTGAATTTTAATTGGTAGCTCTTTTTACCTATAACAAATGTAATCTCACTGAGTTCCGATAAAACTGATATTGCAGTTGAATGAGAAATTGACTCATTATCTCCATCTTCATTATTACCTCCTTTCATATTTTCAATATACCTAAAAAAACCATTTTTTACTGGTGTCATCCTAGCTCTATACTGCTTATCTGCTTGAGTGCTATAAAAAGTTAACTTTTCATACTCCTCTGGCGATTCTTGTTTCATTTTTAACACATTCCAAATATAAAATTTTTTAAGTTGAGATGGTTTATGCTGATTCAAAATATATTCGCCTTGTTTATTTTTAGCATATGCCGATATTTTTTTTGCCATGTATAATTGTCTTTCCTTTACTTATTAACAGATTTAATTCAATTAAAATAGTCCAAATTACAGCAACTTATTATTTTTCTTCTATTCTTTGTAAAAATTAATTTATGTTACACATCGTGATACTTTTTAGTCAAAAAATAAACAATCGGTAAATCAGCCTGCGCCCAATCTAGATCGTTTAATTCATTACTATCTAACCAACAAATCTTATTATGTTCTAAACATATTGGATCATTATCAATTAACTGACAAAGAAAAGCGTTGATTTTAACTGTGCCAAAATCATAATTATGTTCTGTTGTTAATAAATATTTTTTGATCGAGATATTACAACCTAATTCTTCTTTTATTTCACGAATGAGAGCATCTTCTAATTGTTCGCCAGATTCAACTTTTCCACCAGGAAATTCCCATTTATACGCTAAATATTTAGTGTTACCTCGTTGAGTACAAAGAATTTTATTGTTTTTAATAATTACTGCAGCAACAACATTAATAATTTTATTCATTCTTTAAAGCGATTTCTCGCCCTCTTAAATTTGCAATTTTTTTCAATTTATTTATATCATCTATATCTTTAACAATATGCATTTTTCGATGGCAATTAGGACATAGTGCTACTGTATTATCAATTGCATCCTCACCACCTTCAGACAACCAAATAATATGATGGCATTCTAAGTAAGGAATTTTGTCTTTTGTTGTAAATGGTGCCGGATTTTCACAAAGATCACATTTACCGTTAGCTTTACGTTTAATAAATTCTGATAATTCAGGACTTCTTATATATTGAGGAGTAAGAACTTCTCGCTTTCCAGGCCTTTTATTTTGATTAATAACTTTGTTTAATAATTTATCAATTTTATATTTATGAACCTGATGTTCTTTAGCTTTCGTATAATTAGATAATACTGTTATAGGTAATTTGTTTTCGACAAGCTTGAGTGGAAATATCCATACATTACGTAAAGTTTGATTTACATCTAATTGCTGTGTTTGATAAGGCTCAGCCGCTTTCGTTAAACGACCTAAATAGGTATATTCTTTATCTTTAAATACTTCAAAATAATATACACTAACACCATTTGATTCAATTTCATTTAGTGTCTTATTTTGCATAAAGTCTAAGCTTTGATCTCCTTTTTGTCCCATTCCAGTATAGTAAAGTATGTCACCATTCCAACTATCAGAGTATACCGATTCAATATGATTAGTAATAAGTACTAATGTTTTTGTTCTATTGGATTTTCGCATTCCGCCTTGAGGACTACACTTAAATATTTCACATAATTGTTTATTATTTAGGATAACGCCAGGCATTAGATTTTTTATTTTGTCCATTAGTATTCTTTCCCTCAGTCCCTAAACACTTCTCTAACATGCCATTCAATAAATCTGTCATGTAAATAGTCGTCTTTCATTCGAGGTAGTAAGATGTTTTTGCCGTCGAAATCCCAAAAGAGTTTTTCAACTATGTGGTTTCCATTTACCCCACTTGATACTTTGATTTTTAGATTACAATCAAGCCCGATAGCCCCATATCGAAAGCGGAATGATGTAATGAACAAAGTGCTAAACCATTATTTACAATGCATGGTCCGCCGTGTTGTTTCCATTTTACGTGAGCAGCTTCAAGACCGATTGATACTGAGTCATGCCTTAAATCGTAACCGCAGATGGCACATTGATAGTTGTATGCACGTAATACGATTTGTCTGAATTTAGGATCTCGGTATTTATTGGATTCCATTAAATTAAACCCAAATCGATTAATTAAGTTTTCTTGCACACTTTCAGTAAAATGCTGACTTAAAATTTGTCCTGCTAATTGATCAATAATGGTAGGGTTTGTTTTTATCAGTTTATACGTTTGTTCATCAAAGCCACCGAGTACTTGGTGTAAAGCAAGGGTTTTGCTGGTTGGTTCTTTACTTGGTAAAATCGGATTAGTGCAGTTTTCAAAATTAATGAGTTGCCAAAAACCGTCATTTTTCAAACGCCAAAAAGGCATATTGGGATAATAGTGTTTACGTTGAGGACCAAACCGAGCGAGTAAATCATGTAAAGGTTCTTCAATTTCTTTTTCATAATCAAACAAGCGAGCATGACCTTGCTTATATTGTGCTAATACATAAAGTAATAATAAAGGTTTATGTGGAGCCCGCTGATAGCCTTTTTTCCAGATGGTGATATTGGTAATTTTTTGTTGTAATTGTTTAATATCCATTAATACTCAAAATAAACGTAATAAGTAGAAAAATATTACAAATATTGTATTATTTTTGTGATCTGACTCACAAAATTCTGAGTTAATATGTAAAAATGAATCAATATTTGATAGTTACATCTAAAAAATTATTTTTAACCATTGCAAATCCAAACCCGTTTATGAATATGCGTAAATCGCATAATGGTATGTAAAATTGATATTTCCTTATTTGTCGATAATCGTTTTTAATTAAGCTTAATAAATATTAGATAGGTAAGGAAACATTATGGCTTTGATCCCTCCTCACGCCAGTGACCAGTTACAACCACTTCTTGTTAAAGACGATGATCGATTGGCATTACAGCATTATGCAAAAAATCTTCCCGCAATTACGCTATCAAGTCGTGAAGCTGGGGATTTAGTGATGTTAGGAATTGGTGGTTTTACACCACTGTATGGTTTTATGCGGGAAGAAGATTGGCGCAGTGTTTGCGATAATATGCATTTAGCAAATGGTGTTTTTTGGCCAATTCCTATCACAGTATCCGTGACCGATGCTCAAGCTGATACCTTAAAATTGGGTGATGATATTGCCCTTAAAACACCCGATGGGCAGATAATTGGTATTTTAAATGTTGATAGTATTTATCGACCAGATAAGCAATTTGAAGCGATGCAGGTGTTTACAACAACCGATCAAAGTCATCCTGGCGTTGCGATGCTTATGGCTCAACCACCTGTTAATTTAGGCGGTAAAGTGCGTGTTTTCCATGATAATGGTTTTAAAATGCAATTTGGTCAATATGCATTAACACCACAAGAGACACGAGAACGTTTTAATCAATTAGGTTGGCATAAAATCGCGGCTTTTCAAACTCGTAACCCGATGCATCGTTCGCATGAATATTTAGTGAAAACAGTATTAGAGCTTTTTGATGGGGTACTTATTCACTCTCTATTTGGTAATTTGAAAGCTGGCGATGTGCCTGCAAATATTCGTCTTAAAGCTATTAATACGCTAATTCATAACTACTTTGTGCCTGATTCCGTTGTTCATTCTGGATATCCTTTAGATATGCGTTATGCAGGTCCAAAAGAAGCGTTGTTGCATGCCCTTTTTAGACAAAACTATGGTTGTAGCCATCTTATTGTCGGTCGCGATCATGCCGGTGTCGGTAATTATTATTCGCCGTTTGCTGCACAAGATATTTTTACCCAATTACGGGATGAAGATTTACTCATTAAACCAATCAATATTGACTGGACATTTTATTGCCATAAATGTGCAGGTATGGCATCAAGCAAAACTTGCCCACATGACAGTGATGATCGTGTTCTTATTTCAGGTACCGAGGTAAGACGGCGTTTGCAAACAAAAGAGCCCATACCTGAAACATTTAGTCGACCTGAAGTTGTTGCTGAATTATATCAATGGGCAAACCAGTAATATGCAAAATAAATAATTACTCATCGATAAGTTGATAAAGAGGAAAGCCATGCTAGATTTAACCAAAGTTAACCAGAAATTACAAAATCAGTCACCGTTAACCATTATTGAGTGGGCATTAAAGAAGCAACAAGATATTCCAGTCAAAAGTATTATTAGTACCCATTTTGGACCATATGAAGCTGTGTTACTTCATCTTGTTACCCAAGTTGATCCAAATATTCAGGTTGTTTGGGTTGATAATGGTTATGCAACAAATGCGACCTATCGTGTTGCCAATAAAATTACAAAGCAACTTAATCTTAATCTACATATTTTTGTACCGCAACGAACGACAGCTTATTTAAATGTGCGATACGGTGGTTTACCTGAATTAGATACGCCAGAGCATACCGAGTTTACCCAAATTGTCAAAATTGAGCCGTTTAATCGTGCTTTAGCCACACTCAAACCAACGCTGTGGTTTACTGCGCTACGTCGTGAACAATCTGCCTTAAGACAGGAGTTAAATATTGTGACAAAAGCGGGAGATAATTTATTTAAGATTGCCCCACTTCTCGACTGGACAAGTCAAGATATGCAGAACTACATCGAAAAACTTAATTTACCTAATGAGATGGATTATGTCGATCCAACTAAAGGACCGCAAGGCAGAGAGTGTGGTTTACATAAAATAACCTTTTGATTTTAGAAATAGAAACACATTGGACTTTGCTGATAATCGTTGAGTAAAACAATATTATTAGGATTTAACAGAACATTTTAAGGTTGCTAGGCACTAGCAATTTACCGATAGCGCAAAAGCTATCAGATAAGGGAATCACATGAGCACACAACATTTTCCTTTTAATTGTGATGAATTAAAAAAAATTATTGAAAAGTCCAGTGATAAACAGCTCGCTTGGTTGTCTGGATATTTATGGGGACTTGCAGAAAAAAGTTCAAATGAACAAGCGTTACCGAATATCACAACTACCACCAACGTAACGCAAGCCGAGCAAGCAAAAAAAGTAACGATTTTATCAGCATCACAAACAGGTAATGCTCGTCGAGTAGCAAATGAGTTAACTCAAGATATTGAGCGTTTAGGTATTGAAGTGACTCATCTGCCTGCTGGCGAATACAAAGCCAAAAAACTGAGTCAGGAAGAAATTTTAATCTTAATTACTTCAACACAAGGCGAGGGCGAACCACCAGAAGAAGCATTACCACTCTATAAATACCTTTTTGCTGCCAAAGCCCCTAAATTGGCAAATCTACAATTTGCGGTAATGGGTTTAGGTGACTCTTCTTATCCAAAATTCTGTCAAGCTGCTAAAGATTTTGATCAACGATTAGCTGAATTAGATGCTCAGCGTATGTTATTACGTGTTGATGCTGATACGGATTTTCAAACTGTAAGTACCAATTGGCGACAAGCTGTAATTGATAAACTTAGCAGTCTACAACAATCATCTTCAATATCATCAACAGAAAATAACACTTCAAGCAGTGTTGTTGTTAACAGTAGCCTTTATCACCGCGATAATCCCTTTATTGCACCTGTTAATGTGAATCAAAAAATTACTTCTCGCGATTCGGATCGTGATATCCGTCATATTGAATTTGACCTTACCGGTTCTGATATTAACTATCAACCGGGTGATGCGTTAGGGGTCTGGTATCAAAATAGCGATGAGCTTGTCGATGAAATTCTTAATATTATTCAACTTACAGGTGATGAGCCTATCGAACACAATGGTCAACAAATTACTTTAAAAACGGCTCTAATTGAGCATGTTGAATTGACTCAAAATACACCCGTTATTATTGAGAAATATGCCCAAGCAATTCAAAATCCTGAACTACTTACCTTAAGCAAAGACAGAGAAGCTTTGATAGAAATGAGTCAAACATTACCACTGGTTGATATGCTTAATCGTTATCAAAGCAATCTTACCGCACAAACATTAGTTGCATTGCTTCGACCTCTAACACCTCGTTTTTACTCCATTGCATCAGCGCAAGATGAAGTTGGAGACGAAGTTCATCTTACCGTAAATGTGGTGCGTTATCAGATCGAAGGTAAAACCCGTACTGGCGGTGCATCAAACTTTTTAGCCAATCAAATTGCTGACCAAGATCAGGTCAAAATTTTTGTTGAACATAATGATAACTTTAGATTACCTAATGATACCAATACGCCAATCATCATGATTGCGGCTGGCACTGGCATTGCACCATTTAGAGCTTTTTTACAACAACGTAGTGCTCAATGCGCTACGGGTAAAAATTGGTTATTTTTTGGCAATCCGCATTTTATTTCTGATTTTCTGTATCAAGTGGAGTGGCAAAATTATGTTAAAGAAGGTTTGTTAACGAATATCGATCTTGCGTGGTCACGAGATCAAACCGAGAAAATATATGTACAAGATAAATTAATTGCTCAAGGCAGTGAGATTTGGCAATGGTTACAACAAGGTGCCTATATCTATGTTTGTGGGGATGCGAAGCGCATGGCAAAAGCAGTTGATTTAGCATTACAACAAATTCTGATGACTCAAGCACAATACAGTCAAGAGCTGGCCATCAACTATCTGGATGAGTTAAGAAGTCAAAAACGCTATCAACGAGATGTTTATTAATACCTAACAACTAATTTTAATTTATTGAGTGATGTAATATGAGCAATGATAAACCTAAAACAGTTACCCTAACTCAAGTGGTAAATTTAACACCTCCGCAAAATGATGTCTCAGATCTACCATTATCAGATTCTGAACGATTTAAACGAGAGAGTAATTATTTGCGCGGCACCATCGTTGACGATTTGAATAATGGTTTAACGGGTGGCTTTAATAGTGATAATTCTCAGCTCATCCGCTTGCATGGCATGTATCAGCAAGATGATAGAGATATTCGTAAGGAACGCCAAGAACAAAAACTTGAGCCATTGATCAACATGATGCTACGCTGCCGCCTACCAGGTGGCATTATCACCCCCAAACAGTGGTTAACGATTGATAAATTTGCCACCGAGGCAACAAAGTATGGCAGTATTCGGCTGACTACCCGACAAACATTTCAGTTTCATGGACTGTTTAAACGCAGTCTTAAATCAGCTCATCAACTATTACATAATATAGGACTTGATTCGATTGCCACCGCTGGCGATGTTAATCGTAATGTCTTATGTACTTCAAATCCAGTAGAATCAAAAGTTCATCAACAAGCTTACTACTGGGCAAGCAAAATTTCAGAACATCTTTTACCAAAAACCCATGCTTATATTGAAATCTGGCTAGATGGTGAAAAACTACCTACACCCGACAGTGAACCTATTTTAAGTTCAACTTATTTACCGCGTAAATTTAAAACCACGGTGGTTATTCCGCCGATTAATGATGTTGATGTTCATGCCAATGACCTTAGTTTTGTCGCTATCGCCGAAAAAGGTGAATTGATCGGTTTTAATGTGTTAGTTGGCGGTGGTTTGGCAATGACTCATGGAGATAAAACAACCTATCCTCGCAAAGCAGATGATTTTGGTTTTATCCCAGTAGAAAAAGTACTGACTTTTGCAGAAGCCGTTGTTACCACACAGCGCGATTGGGGCAATCGTCATAATCGCAAAAATGCCAAAACCAAATATACACTTGAGCGAGTCGGTGTGGAAAACTTTAAAAAAGAGGTGGAACTACGCGCAGGCAGTACCTTTTTGACCAGTAAACCTTATAAATTCACTCAAAGGGGGGATCAATTTGGCTGGTATAAAGGTATTGATGATAACTGGCATTTAACGCTATTTATCGAAAATGGACGATTACTTGATTATCCAAACAAACCATTAAAAACGGGTGTTGCTGAGATCGCTAAAATTCATCAAGGTGATTTACGCATTACCGCTAATCAAAATCTAATTATTGCTAATGTTCCGGAACAACAAAAAGAAGCCATTGAAAAAATTGCCAGAGAGTATGGACTGCTTGACGATACGATCACATTACAACGTAAGTATTCCATGGCATGTGTTTCTTACCCAACTTGTCCTCTTGCTATGGCCGAAGCCGAACGTTTTTTGCCGACGTTTGTCACTCAAATCGAGCAGATGTTAACTCAGCATCACTTATCTGAAGATTATATTATTTTACGAGTGACAGGTTGTCCTAATGGGTGTGCAAGAGCGATGTTGGCCGAAGTAGGCATGGTGGGTAAGGCGCCTGGTCGCTATAATTTATATCTTGGTGGTAATCGAGAAGGGACACGAATTCCACGTTTATATAAAGAAAACGTGAGTGTTGATGAAATTTTATTAACGCTTGAACCATTAATTGAAGCTTGGTCAATTCATCGCAATAAAGACGAAGGTTTTGGCGATTTTGTTATCCGTCATGAAATTGTCAAACCAGTAATAAATTCAGCAATTGATTTTTATCAGGTTGTTAATTAAAGATCATCTACAGGTTTGTAGAACCTTATGACGTGCTTATTTGCTGATAAAAAACATATATAGCAATAAGGTATATGGTTATTACTTAATCATATTTGTCTTTTTTATATGTTCTTTTATACTTAAGTGAGTTATTAAACTATCTAATTTTATCAATAAAATTAATAACAAACATAATTTATAAATTAGATAACCTGCCTATAACCAGTTTGATAATAGTGTTTATGCTGGATGGCGATCCGTTGTTTTAAATAATTCACTTTTTAGTACATGTTATTAATTATATACAGCAAATTATTTTAAATTAATGCAATACAATTATATCGATGGGAATAAAGTAATTTTTTCTTGGAAGATCGCTATCATGAACATACAACAATTAAGAATTATTCGAGAAGCAGCGCGTTGTAATTATAATTTAACCGAAGTAGCAAATACTTTATACACCTCCCAATCTGGAGTAAGTCGACATATTAAAGAGTTAGAAGAAGAACTCAATATTGATCTTTTTATCCGCCAAGGAAAACGCCTAATTAACATGACTGAACCAGGATTAGAACTGGTCGTGATTGCAGAACGTATTTTAAATGAAATTAATAATATACACCGTTTATCGACCATTTTTTCAAATGCGGATGAAGGATCTTTAGTAATCGCAACAACCCATTCACAGGCTCGTTATATCCTCCCTAACATTATAAAATCATTTAGAGTACTTTTTCCGAAAGTCCATATTATTATCAATCAAGGCTCATCAAGTGAGATTATTGCCCAGCTTCTTTCTGGCGAGGCTGATATTGGTATTGATAATGAAAGAGTTGATAACAGCTCTCTTGCTACCTACCCTTTTTATCGTTGGCATTATTCGATTGTAACACCGAAAGATCATCCTTTAACTAAAGCCGACAAAGTAACATTAGATATGTTGCAACCCTTACCCATAATTACTTATCGACAAGGGATCTTTCCTCGCAAAAGCATCGATAAAGCATTTTCAGCGATAGGATTAGCACCCAATATATCATTGAATGTTCAAGAGCCTGATGTCATTAAAACCTACGTTGAATTAGGTTTAGGAATTGGTATTTTAGGCAATAAAATGTATAACCCTGAATATGATGTAAACTTGGTTCAACTTGATGCAAAACATCTGTTTGAATCACATGTTACTTGGCTTGGCTTAAAGCGTCATAAATTACAACGTAATTATATTTGGCGTTTTATTCAATTATGCAATCAGGAGCTTTCATTGGAAGATATTAAAAATCATGCCTTGTTTGATCAAACTCATTCCAAAATGCCTGATTATCAAATTTAATTTATATGAATAAAACGATAAGCATTAAATCATAAACTCAAACAGCTCATCTTGTACAAAGATATTTACAAGTATCGGTTGCCAATAGATATTGTCGCCCAATTCAACTTGCTGTTGTTCATATTGACGATAACTTACCGAGACATCAATATGCTTGGGTTGTCCTGCTACCGCAATTTCTAAAAAAACCGTTGGCCCAGCGGTGTGGATGCGCACGACTTGACCTTGGATATCATTCTTTCTGGCCGTTTTAGCAATACTGATTTCATGAGGTCGAACATAAGCGATAGCCGACTGATCAGCCCAGTTCCCTTGCTCTTTCATATCTTTTCGGAAATCACCAATAATTAAGGTATTATTTTCAATGTAACCATGTAATAGATTGACGTCCCCTAAAAAATGCGCAACAAATGCTGTTTTTGGTTGTTTATAGACTTCTGCTGGTGTGCCTATTTGCTCTATTTGACCTTGGTTCATTAAAATTATTTTATCGGCAACTTCTAACGCCTCTTCTTGATCATGCGTAACAAAGAGACTAGTGACATTCAGTTCATGATGAAAATCACGCAACCAGCGTCTTAAATCTTTACGAACTTTAGCATCTAAGGCGCTAAAAGGCTCATCAAGCAACAAAACATTAGGTTTTGATGCCAAAGCTCGTGCTAAAGCAACTCGCTGTCGTTGTCCTCCAGATAGTTGGTCAGGATAACGTTTAGCAAAATTTTCCAGCTGAACTAATCCAAGTAACTGATTAACCCGCTCATCAATCCCGGTTTTGCTCAGTCGTATTGATCTTGGTTTCATTTTCAATCCAAATGCCACATTTTCTGCCACATTCATATGGCGAAAAAGTGCGTAATTTTGGAACACAAATCCAATATCTCGCTGTTTAGCGCTCAGCTGTGTTACATCAGTATCAGCAAAATAGATTTTGCCTGAACTGGCTGTTTCTAAACCCGCTATAATGCGTAGTAATGTGGTTTTGCCACACCCTGAAGGGCCTAAGAGTGCTACTAATTCACCTTGTTTTATACTAAAGTTAATATTTTTTAAGGCATCGAAGTTTTTAAAACTTTTATTAATATTCTGTAGTGAAATACCCATAGCTACCCCTTAGTGACCTATATAAAGTTCATTAACTAAGCGTCGTTCAATCCATTGACGAATCAATAGTAATGAAAGCGACATAATTAATAGCAAAATCGCAACACTAAATGCGGCAACAATATTGTACTCATTGTATAAAATCTCTACATGTAAGGGTAACGTATTGGTATAACCACGAATATGTCCAGAAACAACGGATACCGCGCCAAACTCACCGAGTGAGCGAGCCGTGCAAAGAACAACACCATGCATCAATGCCCATTTGATATTTGGTAATGTGATATGGAAAAAAATTTGCCAACCATTTGCGCCAAGAACACTGGCTGCCTCTTCTTCATGGGCTCCTTGCGTCATCATTATTGGAATCAATTCCCTTGCGACAAAAGGAACTGAAACAAAAATGGTTGCTAAAATAATACCGGGAATGGCATAAATTATTTGGATATTCCATGCCTGTAGAAAGGGATAAAATGCACTTTGTGCACCAAATAGCAATACATAGATTAAACCCGCAACAATGGGGGAGATAGAGAACGGTAAATCAATTAAGGTCATTAATATCTGTTTACCTTTAAACTGGTATTTAGTGATAACCCAAGCAGCACACACACCGAATATGACATTTAAAGGCACCGCCACACCAACAGCAATAAGTGTCAATTTAAAAGCTGCTAAGGTATCTGATTCTGTGATCACCTGCCAAAAAGCCGTTATCCCATTGGCAAGACCCTGTGCCAATACTACCAAGAGCGGTAAAAATAACAAAATTAAAAACAATAATATCGCTAATAGTATTAAGAATAACTGTACACTGGTCCGTGCTTGTTTTTTATCGGTTATTGGGTTTGTTGGCAATATCGGCATAAATTTACCTATAGTCAGTTATTTTTATTAATATTACGGTTAAGTCTTCGCTGTAATGTGTTCATTAAAAATAATAGTATAAAAGCGATCAATAACATGGTTATGCCTATGGCTGCAGCGGCATCATAAGCATATTGATCAAGCTTCGAGACAATCAATAATGGCAAGATTTCTGTTTTAAATGGAATATTTCCAGCAATAAAGACTACCGAACCATACTCACCAATAGCACGAGCAAAAGCGAGCGTAAATCCAGTTAACCAAGCAGGTAAAATAGCGGGTAAAATAACATGCATAAAAATTTGCCGAGGTGATGCGCCAAGCAGACTGGCAGCCTCTTCCTGTTCGCGTGGCAAGTCAGCCATTACAGGTTGTAAAGTGCGGACAACAAACGGCAGCGTGACAAATAAGAGTGCTAAGGTAATACCAATTGGCGTATAAGCGATCTTAAAACTAAACCAATAGCCAATAGGGCCGTTTTGAGCATAAATTGCGGTTAAAGCAATACCCGCTACCGCAGTTGGCAAAGCAAATGGGATATCGATACAGATATCCATTATTTTGCGTCCTGGAAAACGATAACGCACCAGTACCCAAGCTAACAATAAACCAATAAAACTGTTTAAACCCGCACTTATCAATGCGGTACTTAATGAAAGCATTAGCGCTAATAAAAATTGTTTACTGATTAATAATTTTTCCCATTCATGAAAAGATAATTTAGTTGAATAGATAAACAAGCCTAATAGCGGAATAAGAACAATCAAACTAAGAAAGGTTAAAGTATAACCCAACGTTAAGTTAAATCCGGGTATATTCCGTTGTTGTTTAAAGCTTGCCACTTTCATAACTTATACCTTTAGAACTTATATCGTTAGAATTTGCACCTTTATAGGGTAGGGTTAAGTGATAGCAACACATAACCATAATAAGCAATGCCTAGTTTATCTCAGCATAAATTGCATCAAAGATTGCACCATCACTAAAAAAGGCTTTTTGTACTTTCTGCCAACCACCAAAAAAATCATTAACGGTTACTAATTTAATTTCAGGAAACTGCTTAGCATACTGTTTAAGGATTTCAGGATTTACTGGTCGATAAAAATGCTGAGCAATAATATGTTGTGCTGGTTCACTATATAAGTACTCTAAATAGGCTTGCGCTTGCTTACGTGTGCCTTTGCTGTCTACTACTTTATCCACTAAGGCGACGGTTGGCTCAGCTAAAATCGATAATGACGGCATGATGATTTCTAACTGATCACCACCTTGCTCTTTTAACGCTAAATAAGCTTCATTTTCCCAAGCAATCAATACATCACCTAAACCTCGCTGCACAAAACTAATGGTTGCCCCTCTAGCGCCAGTGTCTAATACCGGTACGTGTTGATATAATTTGGTTACAAATGTTCGCGCTTGTTCATCATTACCGTAAGTACTTCGAGCATAAGCCCAAGCAGCTAAAAAATTCCAACGCGCCCCGCCTGAGGTTTTGGGATTGGGTGTTATTACTTCAATATCATCTTTAATTAAATCACTCCAATCATGAATCTGTTTTGGGTTACCTTTGCGGACTAGAAATACAATCGTTGAATTATAGGGCGCACTATTATTTGGCAATCTACTTTGCCATTCAGGTGATATATTAGTCTGATAACGATTTAACGCATCAATATCACTCGCTAAAGCAAGTGTCACAACATCCGCTTGCAAACCATCAATCACTGAACGCGCTTGCTTACCAGAGCCCCCGTGCGAATTTTTTATAGTCAGCGTTTCACCTGTCTGCTGTTGCCAATACTCAATAAAGGTCTGATTATAGGCTTTATAAAACTCACGAGTTGGATCATAAGAGACATTAAGCAATTCAACACTATAGGCTTGCCCCATAAAAGTACATATTGCGAATAAAATTAAGCTAATACTTAACCAATATTGTTTGCGAACGATAGGTAATTTTTTCACTTGATACCTCATACTATTAAAGACATTAGCTTTTTTGATAGGAATACCAAGATTAGACCAAATTATCGAAAGATGCGAAAACGATTATTTTGCATTAGGTTATAACAAAAATAGATATACTAAGTAGAAGGATTAAAATTTAGAGTGAGTCTTATTCAAGATTATATAATATGTGGATTTTATGGATGAGTGGTTTTATCTTTGCATTACATCAATAATTTATTTTAATAAAAGAAACCACGGATGGAATTTACTGATGGCTAAAAATTAGTTGTATTTGTTTTTTTTAAACATTTTAAGTAAGAATGGTAGTTTTAATACAGAAAGCCCATTAAAATGTAATCCCCCCAACGATGGCATAACCTCTTTTATCCTCAGTTATTTTAATAGCTTTATTTATATGTTTCTTTTTTTGAACTATACAAAATAATGTCATAACTATTAATTTTATTTTAAAAAATTATATTAAAATGTGATCGATATCGCTTAAGATCAGGCTCAATACCACCATATTTTGTTTTTGGTAATAAAGCATTATTACCATCTAAATCGCAATACAGTCAGTCAATTATTTGATTACTATTTTCTCCATTTAAAGTAATGTTTATACCCTAATTTAAATTCTGCCATTATTTGTCCACTTTGATATCAATATTATTTTTTCTAGAGTTGTTCGTAAGGATAAGATTTGCCGACTAAATCATACTCCTGCTCTATTTTGGCAAGCTCTTCAAGTGATTCAGCTCGTGAAGCTTTATCAATACCCTCTGGCCAGTTAAACTCAGACGCAAAGCAGTTAAATAATCGACCCAGCCAAAAGCGCCCCCTGATTTTGCCTTTATAATTCATCCCCTCCATACCATTCATATAA